>JAYTNY010000556.1:0-12219 GCA_043748055.1 Roseobacter sp. | reverse complement strand
TACCCACATCCGCAGTGTGGGTCTCAATATCCACTTGGGCAAATTGCGTGCCGTCCAAATCAAAAATATGTCGGGCCGCCACGCCAAACAAAGCTGGGCTTGCTGGTTTGTGCGCAAGTCCGATGCAGTCGCGCACGTGTTTCATCGCGGCTACGGCTCTGGTCGCCACCGTGCCATGGCACCCGCCGCGCTCGAATTCATGTTGCTGGCGCGTGGGGTGGGGCTGACCTACGAATCCGTCGGCAAACTGTGCGGCTTTGAAATGAAAGCCGCCGCGTATCGCATCGGCCTGCTGGAGAAGCGCGGCACGTCGGTGCAATTTGTGGATTGGCACCAGCATCGCCAACGCTTGCCCTGGCTGGATCGCACGGTGAGCAAGTTTCTATCCGGCGGGTCGCTCAACCGCGATGAGCTAAACGCCATCGCCGGTGTACTCAACGCCTGGCGTGAGCATCATGGGTTGAGTGTGCCGACGGCGAAGGGGGCACATCTCAATGCGGCCAGGTTGATTTGTATATACAAATCAATGCAGGCTGTTGGCGTGGAGGCGTTTTAAGTCAAATGAACACCTTCAACGTTCGCAACTACACCAGCACCGTGCCGCCGGCGCGCACGGCAGAGCGCATCAAGTCATTTCTCGCCGGGGCCGGGGCAACGCGCATCAGCAAGTGCTACGCCGACGGCAATCTCGTCGGCATTGATTTCGCCATCGCGGTTGAGGAGGGCATCGAGGTGGCGTTTCGGCTGCCGGTAGATACCGAGGCCATGCTCAATTACATGGTCAAGCAGCGCAAGGGCTGGTTGAGCAACGATGCTCGCGCTCGCATTCGCAAACAGGCAAGCATCACAGCCTGGCGGATCATGCAGGATTGGGTTGAGTCGCAGCTTTCGCTCGTCGTTACCAAACAGGCCGAGATGGCGCAGGTGTTCATGCCGTATGCGTTCAGCGGTGAGAAAACGTACTACAGCGTTGTTAAAGAGCGCGGTTTTGCCATGCTGGCTGCGCCGAAGGGAGACACCGAAGCGTGAGAAACCTGGGTTTGAAATTGGTCGCAACTCCCGATGAGTGGCGATGGTGCAAAGCAGCGTGGACTGAGCATCACTATCTGCATTCGGCCATTGATCCGCGCTGCCGACCCATTGCCTACATTGTGGAGGTGGACGGCCAGCGGCGCGGCGCGCTTGGCTTTGGCCGCCCGGAGTCCACCCGCTGCAATGGTTGGTATGGAGGCGTGGACGATGTTGCGCAGGGTCGCGCACGGCTGACGCGCTGGGAGCTAATCAACTTGGCGCGCGTCTGGCTCGATCCTCGCATTCAGCCAAGCGGAGCCGAGGCTATTCACAACGCAGGATCGCAGGCGATAAGCCTGGCCCTGGGCCGCGTCGCGTTGGATTACCTGTGCGTTCATCCGCCGTGCTTCCTCGACGAGCCGTATGCGCTTAAACAGTGCATCAGCTACTGCGACACGGCTACGCATAAAGGCGTGATCTATCGCGCCGCAAACTTCAAACTGATGCGAACGAATGATCGCGGCCTGCAAACATGGATGCGACCGCTGCGAGGCTTGATGCCTCACGAGCGATTGCAGATTCAACTCGCATCAAACGCCGACATGCGCGCGAGGCGTTTCCGCGCCCAGCGCAATCAACTGAGTTTCAGCCTTTCAATCTAATGAGTAACAACAAATGAGTAACAACATTGGGCAAGCCAATTACGAGGCATATAGAGGAACGCGAAGCGCGAAGACTTCAGACGACATGCCCGTGCTCAACTGGTCAGAACTTAAAGAAGTTGTGCGCGAGGCCTGGATCGCCGGTGCAGGTGCAGCAGTAAAGGCATACATCACCGAGAAGTTTGGCAATGGCGACGACTTGTTCAGCGTGGCTTCATCCTATGGCCAAGTGACGCAGAAAGGCTACGTCGAGATCAGGTTCAGGAATGAGATCGCGCAGATTGACCCCGACGTGGCCCGGCAAATTGCACGCGATCTGCTAGACGCAGCAGCCTCGGCAGAGACCGACGCCTTCCTGATGACTTTCCTAATGAAACGCACGGGACTTGATGTTCAACGCGGCGCACTGGTGCTGAACGAGTTTCGCAAGTGGCGCAAGGAGATGGTTTAACCAAATGACTTACCTAGCTTTAATCAAGTCGCTCGACGACACATCGCGTGGAATCTTCATGCCGGAGTCAGTTCTAGCTGGGGCAGCTTCAGCAAAACCCGCCGCGGCATGTCGCCCTCATCAAAGTGGCAGCGCACCGCATCCAACACAGCAGCCTGCAATTCGTTCAGCGTAGCCGCCTGGGTAAAGATGGAATGCCCGACGGCGCGAGCGCGATACCCGCATTCCTCATCCGGCACAGCGATAAAGGTAACGTCTTCCATTTAGGTAAGTATATCTAATGACCGATAAGAACCGTTATCGGTCATTGACTGCTATTCGAACAAAAGAGCTATGAAATATGTATCCATGATAGACCCCGCAAGCGAATCACACTCAGTATTTGAGGATGACCGCTTGATGTGTATGTGTGGTGACGATGACGACGGCGAAGCAGATGCGCTGAAAGTAGCGCGAGCGTTGAACGCGCAAGGAAATGCCGCCACGTTCGAGGCCTTTGGACGCAATGTATGGGAATGGGCTAAGGATGAAAACTGGTCCAGCGAGGAAGGTTGGCAAATTTGCGAGATGGCTGAGGCTGCCGGGTTGGCTCATCGCGCTAAATACGATCCAGAAATACATGGAGACGAAATAGACAGTGATCCCGGTGACGAAATCATGCTGTTTTATCCAAAACCAGTCGTGCCACAAGGGGCTCAATGAAATCTCTAGCAACCGTAGTTTCTAACCTGTCCCTAATGCCCGCGCCAACCTTGCGCGCCGAACGCGTGCGCCGCTTTGTCGAGGCCGGGATGAGTGACAACACCCAGACCGCCTACAAAAAAGCATGGGCCACGTTTGCAGCCTTCTGCGAAGAGCGCCAATACCAATCGCTGCCCGCCGCGCCAGAGGCCGTGGCCGACTACCTGACGCTGCTGGCTACCGTTGGCCGCAAAGTGTCCACCATCGAGCAAGCCATAGCAGCGATCACCTGGGTGCATCGCTCCAATAATCACCCCAACCCGCGAGACAACGCCCAGGTGCGTCAGGTGCTGGCGGGCATTCGGCGCGCCGTCGGCATCAAACCCGTGCGCAAGGCACCCGTGCTGCAACGCGAGTTGCACGCCGTCCTCGATGCGCAAGGCACCGACCTGCGCGGTATTCGCAACAAGGCCGTGCTGCTGGTGGGCTGGATGGGCGCGTTCCGCCGCAGCGAGTTGGTCGCGCTCGACGTCGCCGACGTGCGCTTCACCGAGAGCGGCGCGGCCATCACCGTGCAGCGCAGCAAGAGCGATCAGGAAGGCGAAGGCCTCATCAAGCACCTGCCCTATCAGGCCGACGAGAGTTTGTGCGCGGCTCGCGCGCTGCGCTACTGGATGAACGCCAGTGAGATCGAGCAAGGGCCGCTGTTTCGCGCCATCAACCGCTGGGGCAAGGTGCGCGAGGGCTACATGAACGGCAAAGAGGTTGCGCGTCTTGTCAAACAGTCGTGCGATGTGGCCGGACTGGACTCACGCGAGTTCAGCGGCCACAGCTTACGCGCTGGCTTCGTCACCGCTGCCGCAGAGAACGGCGCACAGGCCTGGCAGATCTGCGAGCAGACCGGCCACAAGCCCAACTCGCCGGTCATCAATGGTTACATTCGCAGCTCAGGGCGTGGGGCAAAGGGCGCGGTGGCAATCGCGCTGGGAGGCAAAGTATAAAAAATGGCTATCTTCTTTCGAATTTTAGAGATTGCAGACGATCAAGGCAAAGGCACCGGCAAATATCGTTATACAAGCCGATCCGACGAAGAGGAATGGACATACGGCCTGTGTGGACATGAGCATGAAACGGTCGAGGAGGCCGCCAAGTGTCCTGATGCGCGAACGATTCTTGATGCAGAGTTCCGGCGTGATGGGGCGAGCAAAAGGCCATTGCCGCGCATCGTCTGTCTTTGCGGCTCCACGCGCTTTTGGCGCGAGTTCCAACGCGCCAGCCTGAGCGAGACGATGGCTGGCCGGATTGTGCTGAGCATCGGCGCGGCCAGCGGCACAGACGATGAGCACTTTGGCAACCTGCCTCGTGAGGAGTATGACCGGATCAAAGCCGAGTTGGATGAGTTACACAAGCGCAAGATTGATCTGGCCGACGAAATTCTAGTATTGAACGTTGAGGGCTATGTCGGCGTGAGCACCGAGAGCGAGATTAAGTATGCAAAGCAACATGGCAAAGACGTGCGTTGGCTGTGGATGCCGGACGGAATTGATAGCAGTTGTGAACCACCAAGCGACGAAATGATGATTGAGATTGGTCGGCAAGTACGCGAGGTTAAAAATAGATAACCGACATAAGAAAACTTATATCGGAATACAAGTATGAACACAAAATCTAAACGTATTTCCGCAGAAATGATTCGTGAGTGGCTCAATCGTCCGATCGTCGAGATCAGGTTCACGATTGAGATGCTCGTCGCTTTGGCGCTGGCCATGGCCGCTGCGGCGTGGCTCGCGGCAATTCAATGACAAATAAACCCATGAGTGATGCAACCCTAGAGGCACCCATCGAGCTAGAAGCAGCGGCTTCTCGTCTCACCGCCTCGCAAGAGCGGCTTTGCCAACTGTGTGCCCGCGTCATCTCGCGTGCGCCACGGCTGGCCCACGTCGTCAAATATCACTCGGCGCGCAAGCCTGCCAAGCGCCGCCGGGCCAATATCTACAGACCTCGCCGATGAACGTAGCCTTCTACGGACGATTTAGCAGCGAAGGTCAGAATGAAGCCAGCATCCGGCAGCAGTTTCGCATTGTGCGAGAGTGGTGCCGGGTTCATGGCCACAAGATCGTCGCTGTTTACTACGACCGCAGCTACAGCGGCAGCAGCATGAACCGGCCCGGTGTGCAAAGGCTGTTGGCCGACGCGCCACAGGGCCGGTTCGATCTGGTGGTCAGCCACAAGCTCAACCGATTTTCGCGCAATCTGGTGGATGTGATTCTGACGATTGACACACTCCAGAAACTAAAGCACCAGGTGCTGTACGCCAGTGCCACCGAGATGTTTGACTGCACCAGCATGATTGGCCGTGTGCTGCTGGTGCTGCTGGCCTTTTTCGCCGAGTGGTATCTGGTTGAGTTGAGCGCCGAGACGGCACGTGGCAAACATCACCGAGTGTCTGCGACGCGATTGCAAAACAACCTGCCGCCGTTTGGCTATACCTACGTAAACAAAAACACGCCGCCGGTGCCAAATAGCAAACTCAACAGCAAAGCCACAGACAAGCGGGCGCGCACACCATCGGCGGCCATCCACCGCCTGTATCGGCTGCGTGCCACCAACAAGCGCACCGGCCAAATGCTCGCGCGTGACCAGCTCAACAAAGACGCAGCCAAAGAACTGCATAGTGATGCTGATTGTGCGCGTTGGTTAAACGCCCAGGGCTACAAGAGCCGCGAGGGCAATCCCTTCTCACCTGACTCTGTTGGCGATCTGCTCACCAATCCATTTTTTGCGGGCTACGTGCGCGAGACCGGCTACCGCGAAGGCAAGACCCCAGGCGGCCAACGCCGCCGCACGCCACGACGAGAGGGTGTGCGCTACAAGGGCCAGCACACGCCGCTGGTGCCAGAGTGGTTGTTTGATCTGGTGCAGGATGCCCGTCAGCTTTCGGCCTTCAACCCCACCGGTCGCAGCGAGCGGCCCGACCGAGTGTATTTACTCGGTGGCTTGGCCGTGTGCTCAGTCTGCGGCCACCCCATGAAACGCCACGCCATCTACGACCGTGGTGGCGCACCCGCCTATCATTGTGTCTCGCGCAAAAATAATTTGCCGTGCGACGCGCCGCAATCGTATGTTCGTGAATCGTTGCTCGCGCCCGACCTGGACGCGCTCATGCGGGCGCTGGTGCTGCCAGAGGTGATGGAGCGCCGGATTGCCGAGATGGTCAACGTGGACGAGCAAGTCGTGAATTATCGAGACGAGATCAACGCCTGGCGCACGCGGGCCGAGGCGCTTGATGCCAGGCTCGACATGGGCCGGATGAAAGCCGCTACCTACAAAAACGAAATGCGCGTAGCGCTGGACAAGATTGCCGAGTTGGAAGCCAAACAAGCAAGTATCGGCGTGGTGCAGGCCGAGGTTGCCTTTGAGACCTATCGCGGCTTGGTCAGTGTGTGGGAATCTGCTGGGCCGGAAGACCGCCAGGGCATACTGCATGAGCTGCTGGAGCCACAAGGGGTGCGGGTTCACATAGCCAGCAAACGCATCCACGCATTTAAGCCCCGCACCGATTTTGGGTTTCTGTTTAACGCCAGCTCTGGCTTGGAGAAAATTGAAGGTGGATGGTTCAGGCTGAAGAACGAAACTCGCCCTGAACATGGTGCTCAGGGCGAGACCGTAAAGGCGGAAGTGACGGGCATCGTAACCACCTATACGGTCTCGCGTTTGCCACACCCAAATTTGTCTGCATCGCCATCATACCGCGACATAGGCCGGGCGCTTGGCGTCTCGCGCCAACGCGCTCGACAATTGACCGTCAGCGGCGATGTCACCTGGCACGTCGAGGAGGGCACGCTGGTCGTCAGTCGCCGTCATGGTCGCCTGCCTCACTAGTTGTAGATCGCTCAATGCGCCGGGCTACTGCTCGTTAATCGCGCTCACTCTTCTTAGGTAATACTCCAGCTCCGCCACCCGCCGCAGCACGGCGAACACACCTGCGTCGTTGCTCTGCGTCAGCATGTGCGTGCCCAGAAAATCCCCGCTGCCGCCCAGATAATCACTGGCCTGCATGCCAATCGTCACTTTCTCGGCGCCGCCCTCCAACACCACCCGGGCCGCAGCAATGCGCATATCGGCCTGCACCGGCCCAAACTCGACCGAGAGCATATCGCCGTAGCCATAGTCGCGCCGAAACAGCAGGGCATCCGATTGCGCCAAGTTAACCGACAGCGAAAATTTAGGTCGCCCCTCTTTCAGTCTGGCCTCAGCATCTTTCTCAAGCCAGCCCAAACCGCTTTTGTCTTTCGCGTCCGCGAACCGCTCAATCCAACTGTTCGGCGTCTGCCCGGTGCGAATCGAATCAAACCGCACGGCCATGTTGCGTATGTTCTTTTGCCCTTCCCCACCGGCATACACCACCGTAAACGCATCGGTGAAATCCTCGGAATACGTGCCGTCACCAATGGCATTCTCCTGCGAGAGCGTAAGCGCGCCGCGCCGGTCTATGCCACGCTGGCCGACGTAGGTTCTAAATGTGTCGCTGGTGCCGTCCCAGCTCACATCAAAGCTCAGCCAGGCCTTTGTTGTGCCCTCGGCCACATTTTTACAAATCTCCTTC
Organism: Roseobacter sp.; assembly: GCA_043748055.1. Taxonomy (GTDB): domain Bacteria; phylum Chloroflexota; class Anaerolineae; order J036; family Brachytrichaceae; genus JANMVQ01. The sequence goes on along the minus strand of JAYTNY010000556.1, from coordinate 4,808 downwards.
AGCGCATCCAGCATTTGCCGGTGCGCGAATTTCATCTGCGTGGTCGGTGCTTTGCTCGCGTTTGGATCAACAGCAAATTCGCGCAGCGCTCGATTGGGCGGAATACCTGCGATGCCATACGCCGGGCTGGTCACGCCTGTGTTATCCCGCACCACCTGCTTCATCATGTCGTCGCCGGGGCCGCTCTTGGCTCCAAAATAATTGGTCAGGTTGTTGATGAGCGGCGTCGGCGGTGGCTCGTCTTTCACCGCATACCCCGCCACAATGCGGTTACGTAGTCGCCAGTTGCAATCCAGCGCCGTCACGCGCCATCTAAATATGCTGTCTTTCAAAAACAATTCTGTTTTTAGGATGAACCAGCGCTTCTCAAAATCAATTTGAAACGGCCTGCCATCCACGCTGACCAGCACCTCGAAATAGTTGTCAAACGCAAACCATGATTTAGGTTCGCTGGCCGGAAACTCGGCCACCAGCGCGCCCGCCTCTTTGTCCACTACCGCATACTCCACCCGCGATGGATCACCCGCTTGCCCGTTTAGATACTCGTTCAGCAGCGTATGCGTGGCCGTGTAAAGCCGCAGCTTGTATTGTGTGGGTTGCATGGCCTATGGCCTCCGCGCTGCTGCGTCAATACTCCAGTGCGTATTCTGATACATCAGATGCCCACTGGTTTGCCCGTCTATGGCTCCCTCCACAAATACGCCGATCACGTTCTTGCCAGGCCGCAGCGCAAACGTGCCGGAGTTGGAGCCGCGCAGCAACGCGCCCGGCTTTGGCCCAAACATGCTGGAGGTAAACATGCTATTGGCACTGCGCGAGGTATCCAGCGTGCAAACCTCGCCGACTTTCATCTCGTGGTTCAGATACAGCACCTGGCCCGTCGTGTAATTGCGCAGCGTGGCCAACCGGCCCGGCCCGGTGAATTGAAACACGGCCCTGCAATCGGCGGTGCCGTCATATTCGATGGCGTTGGCGCAACCCGCCGACACTTCGCCGGTGATCTGCTTGCCCCCGACCATGACCACCTGCCCATTCGGATCAATCAGAAGCGAAAGCAGATAGGCGGTATAGGACACATCCGGGGCCACCCACCCTGCCCCGCTCCACACCCCCACCGTCCCTGGGATGTTGCTATCCACCCGATCAAAATATCCAACAGCCCAGACCTCGCAGGTGCGCGGGTGAATAGCGATTTTCTGCACGCTTGCGCCGCCACCGCCAGCACGGCTCACGCCCTTTCCCATGGCCTGCACCGTTGTGCCATTGTGCCGTGCGATGTAATTGCACGGCACGCCGTTGAGTTGAGTGAACTCGCCACCCAGATACAGAATGCCATCGCAACCTACCGCGCAAGCCAAAATTCGGCCATTGGCACTGGTAATAAGCGGCACAACTGTGTTGGTGGCCGGGTCATAGATTGCGGCGTTCACGGAAGCCACGCCATTCATCGTGTTGAACTCGCCCACCGCCAGCATCCGCCCGTCGGGCAGCAAGCACACGTCCTCGATGCCAAACCCGTTGGGTACCGTTAGGCCTGTGTCAATCCATTTGTTGATGCCGTTCCAGTACGCCAGCGCGGGCGTGTTGTAGCGAACGCCATATTGATAAAGCCCGCCATACGAGTCACCAAGTGGGGAGTTGGGTGTAGTCAAGAATCCGCGTGGAGAGTAAACACAACCGGTGCTAATGTTCTCCCACGCAGTCGCTCCTGGTATCCAGCGCCACGTGCCCGCGAGCTGGCCCGCTGCAAAAACCGTGCCCGTGGTTGGCCGCCGAATAACGCAGAAGGCATTGCCGGGGAATGGGCCGCCCGGCAAATCCGTCCACGTCGTCGCTCTTGCCTGCAATCGCTTGATGCCAGTGGGTTGATCCCCGGCGACATACAAGTTGTCTTCCAGATCGCGGGCCACCCTCCATAGTTGCGTCGCCTGCTCCGGCACGGGTGCATTCAGTGTCGTCCAGTTGCCATCTGCGCTGCGCGCAATCATGCGCACTTTTGGCAGCACTTGGTTCACACACAGCGGCACGCACACATCAAACGTGTCGGTAATGCTCGGCGGCGCAACCTCTTCAAACTGCAGAGTAATCGTCTCGGTCGTCGGGTTATCAAAGTTGATGCCCAGGCCATCCACAAAATATCCTCGTATTTCCACCTCGCCCGCGCAGCCATCGCAATCGCCGGGCGCATAGCGCAGGATGGCAGGCACGGCCTGGCTCTCGGCATTGGACGGGGCGAAGATGCTCACGAGCTCCTGTCTCAGCTCATTCAACCCGCGCAAGCCTGCACCAGATAATTTGCCGACAATCGAAAACTTGCGTGGCCGGATGAGGGTGCGTTGAATGGTGCGCCCACCTCGCAGCGCATCGCTGTCGCCGAGGTGCTCCTGCGGCGGCAACCCCAACCCCACTATCGCTGTTGGCTCAAAGCCTAGCTCACTCAGGTTCACCAGCTCGCCGCCCGCCGTGCGCGCGCTGACACTATCGTTGGCTGGGCCTTCCCAGCGCCCGTCGTGGTCGCCATCAAAGTACGTCGCGTGGGTATGGATGCCTTCCATCAACATGGCCGCATCTACATAGAACGGCGTCGTCACATGCTCCACCAGGCCTAGCCGCCACAACACAGCTCGTTCAAACAATGGCGCAGCAAACACCACCTCGATGCGCCGCCAGCCGCAGGTAATGCGCTGCTCGCTCAGTGCGATCACATTGCCCAGGGATTCGACGGCCAGCACCATCGTCAGGTCTGCATCGGGTGAATACACGGCCAGCGAGAGCGTGTAGTCGCGATTCTCGGTGACGGGCACAGACCCATACAAGCCCAGGGGGCGATCTATTTGGCGGCAGTTGGATTGCGTGGCCGAAGCAAACTCCTCGGAGCCGGTGCCATAAAGCCCTTTGTTGACTGTGAAGCCGTTCACTACATTGGCGTTGCCGATGCTGGTGATCGTGACCGTGAAGTGATCGTAAACATCGTGATCCTGCTCAGTCACATCAAACGCGCCGACGCCCAGGGCGTTCAACTCCTCGATCAAGCTCGCCAGCCACCGGTCGTGGTCTGGGTTTTGAAATTTGATCGTCGGCGTAACACGCGGCATGATGCGGTTGATGCCGTTGATGATGACTCCGATCACATAGCCCTCATTGGCCTGAATGTCGAATGTGGCCGTGTAGTCACAGCCCTGGCTCAGCACGTCCTCGCAGGTGCGCGTCACCGGCAACTGCTCTTCGCCGTCCACTACAAATCGTCCGCTGATGATGTTGAGGCCGTTGAATGTGTTGAGCGTGCCGCTGACGTTGATATATGTGGTGATGAATTTGTTGCCGTTGGTGTCGTAGAACGTGTTGAAGTGAACCGTCACCACGGGTCTGTCGTTTGGGTTCGCGGCCTGCAATTTCTCCTTAACCGTGAATGCCACATACGACGTGTATCCCTCCCCGGTGGCATCGCCCACCGCTGGCCCGACCGATATCGACTCCATCGGAAACACAGCACCATTTACAACGAGCGACGTGATGGTGCTGACATCGGCGAGCGCAGTAAACTGAAGTGAGAAGAAGCACAGATCCGCAGGGTCCTCGCAATCCTCCTGATTAAGCGCGATACGATGCAACTCTTGGTTGCCAAATTGGGGAAAGTCGTCGTAAATCAATGCGCTGACCACATAGGTCGTCGGCTCCGTGACAATTTGCAGATATTGATACGGGTACGTCGTCTGCCCCGACAGCGGCCCATACGCCACGGTAAATGTCGCAAGTCCCAGCGCGTTCAATCGCGCAGCCAGTGTGGCCGCAAAGCCAAATTGCAGGTTAGTTGTGGGCGCGATCGGTGGGTTAAATCTGTAATCCACACCGTTAATGGTGATGCCGTGCACGTTGGAATAGCCGTCCAATATGCCATCGCCCTGGTTATCGTAAATCAGGATGTTGCGTTCGTAGGTGCAGTTGGGCAACTGGGGCAAGCATGACAAGTTGTTTGCGGCGTGAAACACATTGTCATACACAAAATAACAATGCCGCAAGATCAAATACTCCACTCGGTTGGAGTTGTGGTGCGAGTCTATAAACCACGTGTATCTCGTTATTAGGGCCTCTTGTATCCCGACCGAAAACGCGCCCAGCCCCAAGCTATTCAAGCGATTTGAAAGCTCTTGCTGCTGCTGAAGTTTTAAGCGCGCTGGCTCAAACCGATATTCCACCCCATCAATGACAACGCCAACCACGTCGAACAGATCATCGTTGCGGGTCCAGGGGTCGGTGCCGGTATCAAAATACTCAACTTCTACCAAGACTCTGTAGCTGCACCGAATCTGAGTTTGCCGCTGCACCCGCACCGCCCGGCACCCCGCATACACCTCGTCGCTCGTGGCCGCAATCACCACATTCGGATCAGCCGACGGCAGCGTGCGCTCAAACGACGGATCGCGCAGCAAGTTGCGCGCCCGCCCCGGCACGGCCACCGATATGGCGCTCTTGCCGCCTTCCCTCAAAACGATGTCAGTAATCGGGCTAACGGCCCGGTCGTATCTGCGTTCTCTCGCCATAGTTAAAACCCTCCTGCCAGCGCCTGAATCACTTCCAGCGCCGCGCGCGATTCGCCCACGCTGCCAACGTTGAACACAGGACTCAGGCTTACGCTGCGGCTGTTATCGGTGCTCACATTGGGCCTGCTCGCCAGGCCCGGCAGCAACACCTGCATCACCATCCTCTGAGCGCGGCCCAGCTCGCCGGGGCCACCGGCCAGCGCCAGGTTGGTCAGGCTGTTGCGCAGGCCGCCGAGTTGCCCGTCAATTTTCTCGCTCAGGTTATGC
>JAYTNY010000555.1:0-11402 GCA_043748055.1 Roseobacter sp. | reverse complement strand
TGCATCATGGCGCGCGTATGCCACCTCAACACCTGCCCGGCCGGTGTGGCCACGCAAAGGCCGGAACTGCGAGCCAAGTTTGAGGGCAAGCCGGAGCATGTGATGGCTTACTTGCTATACGTGGCGCAGGATGTGCGTGAGCGGCTGGCGGCGATGGGTTACCGCAGCTTGGATGAAGTGGTTGGCCGAAGCGATTTGCTGAAGCAGAGGGAATGGGGATTGGGGAGTGGTGAATCACAACTCACCATTCCCCATTCACCACTGACCAAAGTGCGTGCTGAGTTGGATATGACACCGCTGCTGCCCGTTCCCCAAAAAGACTGGGGCCCAATTAAACAAGTGGAAGCCGCGCCGCAACCCCAGCGCAATGTGTTGAACGAGCAGATTGTGGTGGATGCCATGCCCGCCATCGAAGACCCGGAGTGGCGGGTGAAATTGCATTACTCGATTAAGAACCAAGACCGCAGCATTGGCGCGCGTTTAAGTGGTGAGATTACCAAGAAGCACAACGACACGGGGTTGCCACCGGGCGCAATCGAGATTGAGTTTCGCGGTTACGCCGGGCAGAGCTTTGGCGCGTTTAACGCCAACGGGGTGCGGCTGCATTTGGTGGGCGCGGCCAACGACTATGTGGGCAAGAGCATGCGCGGCGGCGAGATCAGCATTCGGCCATTCCCCGAAGTGCCGTATGACTGGAGCGCCAACCACATTGTGGGCAACACTGTGTTGTATGGCGCGACGGGTGGGGCCATGTTTGCGGCAGGCCGCGCTGGTGAACGCTTTGCGGTGCGCAACAGCGGCGCATGCGGCGTGGTGGAAGGCTGCGGCGACCATGCGTTGGAATACATGACCGGCGGCGTGGCCGTTGTGCTGGGCCCCACTGGGCGCAACTTTGCGGCAGGCATGACGGGCGGCATGGCGTTTGTGTATGACCCGGATGGCACGTTCTTGAACCGCGTAAACAAAGAGTTGGTTGATGTGGACAGACTGACGCACCCCGGCATGAAGAAGCTGGTGAAGAGCTTGCTGCGGCGGCATTACGAGCTGACCAACAGCCCGTTGGCCCGCGATTTGTTGAAGAATTGGGAGGAGGCTTCGCTTTCTTTCCGAAGGGTGTTGCCGAAGGATCGGGTGGCGGAGATTGAAAGCGTGAACGAGTTCTCGGATTTTCAGCAGACGTAGATCGACGAATAGGGAGCGGATAAACGAATGAGCGCACAGAGGCATAACCTCCGTGCGCTTTTTATTGTTATTGTTCCGCTGAATTTGTCGCTTCGTCTAGAAGCGCCAGCACTTGCGAATGCAAGGAGGGTAGGTTTTCTTGGACAATCTGCCAAACACGATTGTGGTTCAAAGCATCGTAGCCGTGAATCAATACGTTGCGGAAGGCGATGATTTGTAGGTAATCGGGAATGCGTTGTACGGTATCAAGGTCTATCTTGGATAAGCGATTCAACACCTCACCAATGATCTCAAAGTTGCGTTCAACGGCAAAACGCAGCGTGTAGTTATCGAGATAGCTTGACAGATCAAGGTCGTGTGTGACATCCAGAACATAGGCTGCGCAAGCGCGGATGTCCTCAAGCAATTTCGGGGTTTTGGGATGCATAAATTAATTGGCGCGACTGATTGATCGCCCGAATTAAGTAGGGGTTCTTCACGCTGTCGGCAAACACTAAATCCACTTTTCGCTGTAATAGCTCGGACAGTGCATCTTGAAGCGCGAAGTAGTTTTTCATCCACGGGCCGAGGTTGTAATTGGGTTCAAACTCGACGAGAAAATCTATGTCGCTATGCTGTGGGTCGAAGAGATCGGTGGTGGCCGAGCCAAACACTTCCAGCTTGCGCACGCCGAATTGGCGGCACAGGATTTCTAGTGCGGGTTGGTGTTGGTGGATTGTTGGAAGCATGTGCGTAAAATTGACCAAACCCTCTGACAAGCTAGGTTCAAACGCTGCATTAGTGAATGAACACACGGCGTGAAGCCGACGTTCGCCTGTAGCAGGGTAACGAGAGTATAGCGGGTGAGGTTGTGACGGCAGAGTAGTAACATAAACTTTCGTTTGATATGACGACACTTGATGAGTTAGCCCGCGCTGCATTGGATAGCAATGCGCTACTCGCCCGCAGCTTGGCACAGGATTTCATCAGAAATAATCCTGTCTTAACCGAAGTCAAATCGCCAGCGGTCAGTGATGCACGTGTGTTAGCGGCTTCTGCCGCACTGTTGGAATTATTTGCGTTGCGCACAAACCAACCTGCACCTGTGTGGACAAGTGTTGTGAGTGGCCTGGAGAAACCGATCTATTTAGTGAAAGCCGCGTTGACGATGAAGCGATTGCGTGCCTTGTCGATGCTGAATCGCCTTTGCCGTTGCGCAAGCGCGGCTTTTATGCGCCGCCGGATTATTTGGCGTTTGCGTGATTGCTACTTTAGGAGCGTTTAGGTCTTATTCAGCATCATCTCTATAATCTTGTGCTATGTCTGCTCGAAGCTCCTCTCTTTCTCGAAAAAAAAACAAATACTCTGTTGCTGAACTTTTCTGCGGCTGCGGAGGCTTTTCGCATGGATTTGCTCTTACGCAGAGATTTAATGTGGTTTTTGGAAATGATGTAAAAAGAGAAGCTCTAAACACGTTCAAGCTTAATCATCGAAATGGCCTACGGCATCCACTGACAATGCTTAAAGATATACGGGCTGTTGCAGATTCTGACCTACAAAAATTGATCGAAGAGTCTGCAAATGGCTCTCTGGATTGCTTGATTGGTGGCCCCCCCTGTCAGGGTTTCTCGCAAATGCGGAGAACTGAGGAAAGAAAAGGGTCTGAGCTCGTAAGGTTTGGCGGATATAACAGATTAGATCAGGATTCAAGAAATGACTTGGTTCTGCGTTTTCTTGAGGTGGCGCAAGTTTTGCATCCAAAAGTGATTGTCATCGAGAATGTTCCTCAGATGCTCACTCATCACTATGGAGGTACGCAAGGTGGGCTTGTCATACATGTCGAAAGGCTTCTTGAGGAGATGGGCTACAGCGTCAACTATAAAGTTCTCAACGCGGCTAACTACGGCGTGCCGCAACTTCGTGAACGAGCAATTATTCTTGCATCAAGACTTGGTGAAATAAATCTTCCAACTCCAAGATATGGCGACAAGCTAAAACCTTATATAACTGTAAGGCAAGCAATTGCTGATTTGCCAGTTCCAGTTGCTCAGAAATTAGCTGAGCCCAAGCTAGTTCCTTATGAAGATTTGAACGGACTGCGCAATGAATACTTGCAAATCATGCGCGGCAAGAATACTTTTGCATCAAATCATTTCACACGGAACTATCAGGACAGAATTCATCAGATTATTCGTGAAATGTGCGCTGGTGAGACTTGGGATTCTGCTACCCAGCGTATGCAAAAACAGTATACAGACTTGATAAAAAGTAAAAGAAAGAATGGAGAATCAGAGTCTCAAACAAAAGCTCGGTTAATTAAAACTAGACTAATCAATCCTGTTTTTTATAAGAACTACTACTGGAGTGCCTACACACGACTTGACTGGGAATCTCCTGCTCTCACCATCACAGCTAACGCAAATTTTCTTGGTTCTGGTCGCTTTACTCATCCAGACCAAGATCGGGGAATCACAATGAGGGAAGCAGCCAGATTGCAATCTTTCGATGACGACTTTATTTTTTACACCTCGGAGGAGGGTAGCAAAGATAGAGACAATATTGGAATTGGCATGGACATGATTGGAGAAGCAGTTCCTCCTCTGCTAGGCCAAGCCATTGCAGACGAAGTTGCGAAACACCTTGATCACCAACTTCCTCAAACTCAGATGCAAAAGCAAATGACTTTAGCTTTCGAATAGCCGCAATGGCACAAGATACGAGTATGGAGAATACTGACAAGCAAGAGTTTTATTTAGCGGCAGAAACCGCCATTGAAAAGTTACGTGCTGAGCGAAGTATCAAAGCAAAATTCGCCCCTGACGAGCTTTGGAAATTTAGTCCAATTGAGATTCCTTCACGAAACAGAGCTGGCGCAATTTCGCATCTGAAACGCAAGGGGCTAATTAAGCCAACAGGGCAAGTTGCAAAATCAACCACTGAGGCACGAGCAGGAAGCCCTACAACCGAGTATGAGCTAGTTGATCCAAACGAAACAAACCTTGTTTCGGATTTCTTCTCGTTGTCCGGCATCTTAGGTACATTTAGCTCTGATTTGTTTAGTGCAAGCATTGCGATACAAGAAGGGTTGGCATGTAGATTCCTTGCCTCTCTTCTCGCCAAACCCTTCGCCATCCTCACTGGCCTAGCAGGCAGCGGCAAAACAAAGTTGGCGCAGGCTCTGGCTTATTGGCTAACCCCAGATGAACAAAGCTACGCAGTCGTGGCAGTGGGTGCCGATTGGAGCAGCAGCGCCAACATCTTGGGTTATCACGACCAACTCAATAACACTTACATCAAAACGCCTGCGTTGAAGGTGTTTCTGCACGCCGAAGCCCATCCAGACACGCCGTGCTTTTTGATTCTGGATGAAATGAACCTCTCGCATGTGGAGCGATATTTTGCAGACATGCTCTCGGCCATCGAAAGTGGCGAACCCGTTACGCTGCACGGGCAGCAAAATGAGATTGACGGCGTGCCGCATCAAACCAAATTGCCACCGAACCTATTTATTATCGGCACTGTAAATGTAGACGAGACGACCTATCTCTTCTCGCCCAAGGTGCTTGATCGCGCCAATGTCATCGAGTTCCGTGCCAGCCGCGACGATATGGCGGCGTATCTGAGTGGTGGGGCCAGCACCGTTCAGTTAAGCGCGCTACGCGAGAATGACACAGGCAAAGGTGCGGGATTTGGCAAAAGCTTTGTGGACGCGGCCCAACAAACTGACCCGCCTCTGAGTGATGAAGTGCGCCAAGCAATGTCGGCTGAACTGCTGTTGTTGTTTGAAACGCTGCAAAAGCACAATACCGAGTTCGGCTTTCGTGTCGCCAAAGAAATCTCGCGCTTCATCAGCTTCTATGGCCAACTGCTTGGGTCAGAGGTAAATACGGAAAGTTGGTTCACCGCTGCGATGGATGCAGCCATCATGCAAAAGCTGCTACCCAAATTGAACGGTAGCCGCGCCAAGTTAAGCGGCGTGTTGGCTCAGTTGCACACTCTGTGCTGCGATGTGGATCGGCCAAACATAGGTGCCGATGGTGTATACGATTTCTCGGATGCACCCGGCATGGTGCTAAAAGCCAAGTGGGATAAAGCTGAAGAGATTGACGGTGGCCTAACCAATAGTGCAAACGTGCGCTATCCGCTCTCCGCAGAAAAGATCACTCGCATGTGGCAGGCCTTGCAAGCCAATGGCTTTGTCTCGTTTGCAGAGGCTTAACCCTTATTCACTATGTCGCTTTGCGAAGTGGTCGAATGCCATGCACCTCAGGAATTGCGACAGAAAGGCAAAGTGTTGGCGCGGGTGCAAATTTTTGATGATGCGGTCCCTAGCTCAATACACCGGCTAAGCGCAACCGAAGCCGAGCAGCAAGGCGAAGCCGAAGTGCAACTGCGCGAAAACGGACGGTATGAATATGTGTTGATGCAAGCAGGCCGGGCCAGCAATGAAGCAGCAGGCAACCTGCGCTTGCAATGCAGCCTGAGCCAACGCAGCCCAAGTTGCCGCAACGACGAAGACCGAGGCCGATTGGAAACCGGCTCACACTGTGGGTTGCTGCGGCTAGATGTGACCGATGGCCCGGGCGGCCCGATCATCGCCAGCGGCTTTGCCGAAGTGCGCTCGGTGAAGTTGAACTACCGTGACGAGTATCGCTGGATGTTGGATGATCTGAGTGAGCGCATGATGGCACTGTTGTTCGATGTGCGCTCGTCGTCTCAGATGCGATTGACGACCGCGTGGAAAGATGAGCCACGCTATTTGCAACAGCAGATTGCGTTTTTGCGTGAGATGCTGGCCGCGCCCTATTTTCGGGCTGCGGTGCAACGTGTGGTGGCGCACCCGCACCGGCAGTTGGATGTAGAAACACAGCAACAACCGATTCAGAAACCGTTTAAGCCTGACCCCAAATTGACAAGGCAGTTTGCCAGCGGCGCGGTGCGCCAGAGGTTGCCCAACACGCATCCATTGGCGCAACGTCTGCTCCAACGCGGCATCCGCCAGCCCAGCTTGCCCGCCTCTGTTTTGATCGAAACCAAGACCGATGACTTGGACACATCCGAAAACCAATTTGTGAAATTTGTGCTGAGCGAGCTTCGAGATTTCTTGGATAGGGCGGCAGCCCTCTTGCAAAGCCAAAAAGATGTGGACTGGCACATTGCAGCGCAACAGGCAGCGCAGGCTTCGGCTCAGCTCAGCCAATGGTTGGGGCAAAGTTTCTTTCGCGGCTTGTCGGCATTGCGCACGGTGCCGCAAGACAGCCCTGTGCTGCAACGCAAGGCAGGCTACCGCGAGATTTTGCAAGCGTGGTTGCGTTTCCAAGCCAATTGCGCATTGGCCTGGAATGCCAGCGATGACGTTTTTCATGCGGGCAAACGCGATGTGGCAAAGCTATATGAATATTGGTTGTTCTTTCGGTTGTTGGATTGGTTTTGTGATCATTTTGGTAACCGCAAGTTAGCAGCGCAAGAGTTGGTGAAAGAAACAGATGAAGGTCTAACGGTGCAATTGCGCAAGAGCATCACTGCTGGGCCATTTGAAGGTCTGTTTGCCAGCAACCAACGCCGTTTGTATGCGCAGTTTCATTACAACAAGGCTTTTGTTTTTCAGCCCAACCGCGAGATAGGCGGCAGTTGGACGCGGAAGATGCAGCCCGATTACACATTAACGTTTTGGCCTGCCAACTACACGCTGTCCGAGGCCGAAGCACAAGAATTAGTTGTTCATATTCACTTGGATGCCAAATACCGCGTAGACAAACTTGAAGATTTGTTTCACAGCGCAGAAGAGGACGCAGCGAATGCCAATGAAACCAGCCGCAATGCCAAGCGCGCCGACCTGCTCAAAATGCACGCCTACCGCGATGCTGTGCGGCGCAGCGAAGGCGCGTATGTGCTGTATCCAGGCAACGACCAGGATCGCGCCAAACAATGGAGAGTTGGCGATGAAGTGCATTCAAACAGCAATATGTTGTTTGGTTTTCACGAGATTTTGCCGGGGCTTGGCGCATTTGCTATTTCACCTGGCCCCAATGGGCAGGCTAAAGGATTGGCACAGTTGCAATCGTTCTTGGATGCAGTGTTAGAGCATTTATGCAACCGCGCTACTCAACGCGAGCAACGGGCTTATCACGTTTTTGACGCGAAACGTGTGGCTGAAACTCACCCCCCTGCCGTTCGTCGCACCTTACGCGAGAGGGATGATGCAGGCTATCGCGCCGAGCCACCCTATGAACATCTCATCATCGCAACATGGTACGAACGTGAAGATGAACTTGCTTGGATGTTGACAAAAGGCCGCGCTGTGTTGCGTTTGGGCCAGCGGCGCGGAGCATTGCCAATTGTTAAAAAGCTGGCGGCAGCTTCGCATATGCTGTTTCGTTCTCATGCGTCTCAAACACAATCTGGTCTCTTTAGCATCTTGGAAGAAGCAGGCCAAGTGCTGACACGCAGCGAGATGATTGCGTTGGGTTATCCAGACAACAATCGAGACCCCGATCACATTTTTGCGGTCTTCGCTGTGCAACCTGATCCAGCTTATCAAGATTGGCGATGGGATGGCAACAAATTGAATGATGCTATCGAGGCTTATGAGAAACGCCGCAAGCCGCTCTACAAAAATTTAGGGCGCGATTCGGCGTTGCCCCGCATTCTGTCGCTAGGCGATGTTATCAATGCGCTGATGTGATGGCGGGTGATTGCAAAAAAGAAAAGCCTGCAAGGGCTTCGCTGCTGAGCCTGACCGTTTACGGTCAGGCGTTCTATGAACGCGCAGGCATAAACGCCCGCGCTCAGCAGCGAAGCCCTTGCGGGCTGTATATTTTTGACCGATGTCTTAGTACGTCACCACTTTCTTCAACGCCTTGGCCTGCCCCACCCAATCTTTCACCTGATCCACCGTCGGGGTTTGCTTGGTCAGCTTCTTCTTGGTGTTTACCTCGGCCAATGTCGCCACCAGATTATCGGGCTTGCGCTGCGCCAGCTCTTTCACCGTGTCCACGCCTGCCACTTCCAGCATGTTGGAGTAGATCGAGCCGATGCCCTTGACGCGCGCCAGATCAGCGCGGTTGATGAGTTCCAACACATGCGACGGGTTGACACCCAGTTTGCCCGCCAGCTCGGTGCGGGCTTTGGGCGATGCGCCTGCGCTTAGCAACGCATCGCTGTTGGTAATTTTGTGCGTCTTCAGCTTGGTGTGAACTGCGGGCTTCATGCCTTTGAGTGCTTTGAGAGATAGTCTGCCTGCCATTATTTTTTTTTAGACTCCTTGGTCTGTAAGATGTAGCCAGTGTTGCGCCTTTGTTCGGATATGTCAATCGTGCTTATTGCCGAAACGCAAATTTTAAGAATTGATCGAACACCCCCGCCCAGGTTGTTGGGTTGTGCTGCCCGCCCTCCACTTGCACATACGTCATATCTACATCGCACGCAAAGCCTTTCAAAGCCAGCTCATCCATCAACTCAGTCGTATCTTGAATCGCATCAATCACGCCGTTGTTGTCGCGGTCGTCTTTCTCGTCCTCGGTGCCAGCTTGGAACCAGAAGCGCAACGCAGGCGGCTGCGCGCACTCGCGCACCATCTGGTGAGCGATGCGCGAAAGGGTCTTGGCCGTTAAATCCACTGAATGCGTGCGCCACCAAAACGAGCCGGAGAACACGCCGCAGGTGCCAAACACATTCGGGTTGTGCCAAGCCATATCAAACGCAGCCAAACCACCCAGCGATGCGCCTAGAACGGCTGTGTGCTGCGGCCCAACCCGCGTGCGATACAGCCCATTAATCTCCGGCATCACTTCCTCCAGCACAAAGCGTTGGTAGGCCCGCGCCCGCGCACCGCGCCCCTTGTAATCCAGCGTGCGCGAGGTGCCGTATTCATTGAGCCGGTCGGCGTTAGTAGGAATGGCGACCACGATGATGGGTTGCAACGCTTTGCTTTCGCACAGGCGTTGCAACGTGGCTTTGATGCGCAATGCGCGCAGGTCTTGGCCATCGTTGAGATACAACACCGGATAGCGCTTGCGCTGGTGTGCGCTGTAGCCCGGCGGCAGCAACACCTGAATATCGCGCTCGTTATTCAAATGCGTCGAGGAAACGTCGTTGAGTGTGTGCAGGGTTACGGTGTTCATTGCCGAGTCAGACCCTAAGGTTCTTTAAGAACCTTAGGGTCTATTGATTTTCGCAAGCGTAAAAGGTAATTCTGATAATGAATGCAGATCGCCACATGCCACTTCGTAGCAGCGATAGCCTTGTTTGGCTTGGGTGTGGCGGGAGATGCGCTCGCGGGGCGGGTGCGCAACCACTTCGGCATGGGTGGCCCAGCCGCACACATACGCCTCGCTTTCCTGTTGCGGCTTTTGGTCTTGGGCAATGAGCACCAGCACGTAGAACGCGGGTTGGCGTTTATGGGCGTAATCCTCGCGCACCATCAGGTGGGATTGGGCTGAGAGACGCGTCTTGGACGTCTTCACTTCCACGCTGCCCCACGCGCTGGCATCATCGGCTTGGCCCTGGGTGTGCAGCGTGTCGAAGGCTTGCCAATCGCCATAGCGCAACTTGGCCCAGGCCAGTTCGCCCAGCGTGCCAATGTAGCTGTCTTGCGCCGAGGCGCGTGTGCGGTGCATTTGGCGGGCCGGGGCATCCCGCAAAGCGCGGGCGCGCATGGCTTCGTCTATCTCGATGTGAATGGCGTGTGGCAGTGTGTTGGTCATGGTGATACCTGTTGAACCCAGGGCAGATAGGTGCTGTAGTTTAAGGTTCGTTCGGGTTGGTGCAAGCTGAGGGTGACGCCATTAAAACTGCGCCGCTCAATCAGTGGCAACGACTCATCGACCCATTGCCGCACCAGGCCACGCGCGTCCCACATGCCGCTCTCGGTTTCAATCAGCCAGACGCGGCGGTTGGGTGGCAACTGTCGGCGCAGTTCGGCGGCCACTTCGGTCCGGCTCATGCCGTAGTTGGTGTAGGGGGCTTCGATGAAATGCCGAGTGGCGAGTGGTGAGTGGCGAGTGAAGTAATACTCGAAGCCAAATTTGTTGTAGGGGATTTGGAAGACGAGCAAATCGTCGGGTTGGTATTGGCTGGCGATGAAGGCTGCACCGCCGCGCAGATCGGGCCGGATGGGTTGGGGAATTTGGGCGGCGAGGCCGAGCAGGCTGATTGCGGTGAGCAAGGCTAGACAAGTGATCTGCCGCAATCCCCAATCCCTAATCCCTAATCCCTGGGTTCCCGCACCAATCAGCACATACAACGCAGGCGCGCACCACAACAAATAGCGCGGCTCGAACACGGGCGCACGCAGCGAGATGGCGAAGACGGCGAGAACAGGGAGGATGAGCCAAGCCAAAGCAGTGAGCGCAGAGCGATGAGCGATGAGCAATGAGCGAATGAAGCCTAATGCTGCGAAGATGACAAAGAGCACGACGCAACCCGTGCGCACCCAACTGGGTTGTAGCATAAAGAACAGCGGCGCGTTGGTGCCAAAACCATAGCTCCAATCTGATAGCAGCACCAGGGCCATGCGATCCAGCGAGAAGAAGGCGTGCCCGGTGTCACCGCCGCGCAACAAGGCGGGGGCTTGCCACAGCAGCAACGGCAGGTAGGGCAGAGTTAAACAAGCCAATGCAACCAGTGCGCCTTTAAGGTGCGCTTTGGCCTGCGGCCAGTGAATCAGAAACACCGCTACGGCCACAATCAAAAAAATAGGCGACAAAACGTGTGTGTAAAACGCCAGCGTGGTGGCAACGGCAAATAAAATCCACCAGTGGGGGATAGGTGATTGGGGATAGGTGATTGGGGATTGAAGGCGCTTAATCCCCAATCCCCAATCCCCAATCACCCGCACCAACGCATACAACGCCGTTGCCAACAGCAGCGGCTGCAACGTGTACATCTTGCCCTCGCCGGAATACCAGATGTGGACGGGCGAGATAGCCATGAGCCAGGCGGCCACAAACGCGGCTCGCACGCCAAACAAGCGCTTGGCCAAAACAAACACAACGGCCACCACCGCGACCCCGCACAGCAGCGAGAAGTAACGCAGCGTGAAATCATTTACGCCCCCCAAGCTCAACCACAGCCGTATCAACACGATATAGAACGGCCCGTTAAAGCCGGTGCGGGTGAAGCTGGTGAGAATTTCCTGGCTGGGGCCGAGGGCGAAGCGGATGATGTCGATCTCGTCGCGCCACAAACTCTCGCCGGTTAAATTAAGCGCACGCAAGGTGGTGGCGATGAGCAAGAGGGCG
>JAYTNY010000554.1:0-1995 GCA_043748055.1 Roseobacter sp. | reverse complement strand
CGAGGCAAATGGTGTTGTGCTGCTCCAGCCGCTTGCCCAAAAAGAAGACTTGCGAATGAAAGCCCCAGCGCGCCATGTCTTGATAGAAGTCGGCCAAATAAGGGTTGGCGGCGTTGGGTTCGTGGGCGGCCAGCCAGCCTTTATCACCCCAATGCTGCGCCAGCCGCGCCACCAGTGTGCTTTTGCCCACGCCAATGTTGCCAGCGATGACGACGAACTGTTTTTGCATAGTGTTTAGAATAAACACGAAGAAGCGAAGAAAATAAATCTTCGTTCCTTCGCTTCTTCGTGTTCAAATTCTTCCCGCAATCAGCTCGTCAAAAATACCTGGTTGCAGTTCGTCCAGCGTGCGCACAACCACATCGGCCTGCAACTGGCCGTGCGAGGACAACACACCGATGCACGCCATGCCCGCTCGGCGCGCGCCCTCGGCCCCGGCGGGTGCATCCTCAATCACAATAGAACGCGCAGGCGGCGCGCCCACGCGTTGGGCGGCCAGCAAATACACCTGCGGGTCGGGTTTGCCACGCGTTACATCCTCGGCAGAGGTGAGCGCGCCGAAGTAGCCGCGAATGCCCACTGCCTCCACGATGACCTCGACGTTGGCGCGCGGCGCAGCCGAGGCAACAGCTTGACCCCAGCCGTTCTCGCACAAATAAGCCAACCAGGTCATCACCCCAGGCAAGGGTTGAATGCCGCGTTCGCGCACCAATGTGCGATACATGGCTTCTTTGTGGTCGGCCACGCGGGCAATAGTGTCATCGGCATAGCTTGGGCCAAAAATATCGCGCAGCACGGTGTCGTTGCGTTGGCCGAACGTATGCTGGAACTGGTCGCGAGTAATCTCGTAGTTTTCAAGCTCGCGCAGTGCCGCTTGCCAAGCCAAGAAGTGATACTCCGCCGAATCCACCAGCACGCCGTCCATGTCCCACAGCACAGCGCGGGTGCTTACATCAGGTTTCTCCATCATGCAGCAAGTGTACTGGTTACACTGCAAAAGAGCCCGCGCACACAAACCAGGTTTCTTAAAGAAACCTGGTTTGTGTGCGCTGATCTTGAGGAGTCTTCAATCGGCTTGCAACCTCAATTCACTACAACCGGCAAGTGCATGCGTTGCGGCACGAAGGCGCGGGCCATCGTCATAGGGTCGCCCAGCAGCACGAAGGTGCGCAGGGCATCGTGGCAGCAGGCTGCATCGGTGAACATGCGCAGCAGGCTTTGCTGGGTCAGGTCGCCAATCGTGGCGTCCATCTGCGGGGTGACCCACAGCGCCTCGTAAAAACCACGTTGCAAAAAATCGTGCTGGTAGGCCAGGCCCATACCCGTCGCGCCCCAAGTGGCAATAGCCCCGCCGTTGGGGGCCAGCACCAATAGCTCATCAATGGTGGCGGCTTTGTCCAGCGGGCGTTGGAAAGCGCTGGTTAAACACGCCATCTCGATCAGAATGGGGAGCCGGTGGCCGTTGTTCAGCGCAGCCACATCCGCCGCACCTAACAAATAGTTGATGGGGCTACCGCGCGTGTCATCGGTGAACGCCAGGCGGTCTACGTTGCCATGGCCTTGAAAATTGGCAATCGCCCCACCCGCGTTAAACAAGGCCACTACGCGCTCGTGGGCTTTTAGCGGGTTCGGTTCGTGCCAGGGCAATGGGTTAGGTTTTACTTGCGGGGTGTAATACAGGCGGTGCAACACAACGCCCGCCGGTTGTTGCTGGGCCGCAGTGTCCTCGTACACCAGGAAGTTGCCCGCCGGGTCGGGGTTGCCTTTTGCGTCCAAATAGTTATCGGCCAGATGAATGCTGCGCCAGTTCCACGCGCCGCTGGGGGCGGTCTCGTAGTCAATCATCTTGCTCACCAGCGCGGTTAACTCGGCAACGGTTTTTACGGGCAGGCGCCCTACTTGCAAATCGGGCAACACGTCGCTTGTCACATCGTCGCCATCCAGTTGGGCATAACACGCATCGCAGGCGGTCTCGCCAATCCACGGGTCTACATC
>JAYTNY010000553.1:0-4410 GCA_043748055.1 Roseobacter sp. | reverse complement strand
CCTGCTGGATACAGGGTTTTTGCTGGCGGTAATGGATGCCGACGATGATTTGCACGAACTTTGTCAATCCGCTTTGCAACAACAGCTCAATCTACTACTGCCCGATGTGGTTATCCCCGAGCTAGCCTACTTGGTGGTGCGCGAGTTAGGTCACAGCGTGTTGGCGCAATTTTTGCGCGCTGTGGCACTGGGTGAATTGACCATTGTGCAAAGCCAATCTGCCGACCTGTTACGCGCAGCGGAACTGCTGGAGCAGTACGCTGATAGCAGAGTTGATTTTGTAGATTGCGTCCTTGTGGCGATGTGCGAACGGCTCAATATCCAACGTGTGCTAACGGTAGATCAGCGCCACTTCAGATTATTTCGTCCCAAACACTGTGATGCGCTGGAGATTGTGCCTTCGATTTATTAGCTGACCTCGCAGGTTCGGCTTCCTAGCCGCGAAACCCGCGAGGTTTTTTTTATTTCACCGTCGCACCAATGGCAGATGCACATAGCGTTTGGGTGGGATGGGGGTTGCGGTAGGTGTTGATGTGCGGGTGGGCGTAACTGTTGGTGTGAGAGTCGGCGTAACCGTCGGCTGCGGCACGGTGTAGCTGTATTCCTCGCTGCGCAGCACGTTGCCGCTGCGATCTACATGATGAATGCGATAGTAGATCGTCGCGCCGGACGGCACATCGAGAATGCCAATCTCGTGCAGTCGAAACAGCAGCGCATCGGTGATGAGGCCGGTGTAGGCACCGGAGGCAAAGCCATACTCAAACGTAGTGGTCACCACCTCATTGGCGAGCCAAGTGACTGTGACAAGATTCGTGCTGGAGATGGTCTTCGTCACCGTCGTCTTCAAATCGCTGATCTGCGGCGGGGTTTGATCGTTGAATAAGGCTTTGGGATAGCCCAGCGCATAAAAGCGATTGGCGTTAGCGTATTGCAGCACCATGCGGTCGGCGGTTTGGCCCAGCAAGGTGAGCAATGCCTCCGAGGGCGGCGCGATGCTGTAGACCTTCAGGGTGTTGGCGTATTCCACGACGAAGCGCGGAGCGATATCGTTGACGAGCGTATTCAATGGCGCGGAGGGAGCCATTGTCAGAGTGTTGGTAGCGTCGGCATTGTTAATGACAATGTCCGAGGATTGGCCGCTAACCAACGGCGCTGCCACAAGCCCCACCACAAATGTCGCCGCTGCCGCCAGGGGAGCGAGGATGGCTTTGTTCATGGGACTCGGTAGATGATGACGAGGACACCCCAGTCGTCAACCGTAATGGTGTGAGTGAGATCAGGTAAGAGTTGTGATGCGTTAAGCGTACCGTAGCCATAGCCATAACCAGAAGCATCCCATCTGAGCAAGCCTTGCCTCACTCCGTCTAAGGTGAAGTAAGCATCGTTAGGGTTGGAGCAGCAAATGTCTCTTAACCCCAAACCACGATCAAAGTAGCCATAACTTGAAGGCAACTTAATCGTGAAGTCGTTTCCTCCTCCTAAGTCTTCAGCCACAAGCAACATGTGCGTTGCGCTTGGATAGCGAAAATCGTAGTAGGTAACATCACCAAACGGTGCACCTCCCGCACCTGCTACCGCTGCAATAACCGTCTTAAATTTCGTTGTGTTGATCGTTAACGCAAGCACATCCAACATCTTGCTCACTGCATCCCCTCGCAAGTAATACGCCAAAATCCACCCCGTCTTGTGAACATACACATGCACATCGTAATGTTCTGGGTAGCCCGGCACCGCCACCGACCCCAACAAGTAATCCGCCGTCTCCAACTCCACTGTGCGGAAGGCTGTGCGCACCAAGCTCAGCGTAATCGCATCCGGCGCTTTGAAATACGCCGAGATGCCCGCCTCCTCATCAATCCGCGCCAGCACATCGGCCTCACCAGCAGCGTGGGCGGCTCGCAAGAAGGCCGGGGCTTGCAAGGCTGTCGTTTTGCTGTTGCCGGGCAGCGTGGGCGCAGCCGGTGCGCGGCCCAGCGCCACCCCCGCATACAGCGCACCCGCCATCAGCGCCGCCAGCCCAAACCGAAAAACAATCGAAGTCCTCATGTGTCTGTCTCCTCTTTGAAAAATGATTGACGCTACGAAGCCCTGACCTGACAGGTTTTCAGCGATTCTTATCGCCAACCTGTCAGGTCTAGCCGCAAACCAAACTCGCCGCACTAGACCTGGCAGGTGGGTACCGACGTGGTTAGCGCCGCAGCGTTCAAACCTGCCAGGTCAGAGGTACGCTCGCACCGCGCCAGTGCTACACTGCCGAACGTGACCGAGTGACTGAGACTCAGCCACTCGGCCCCTCTATCATTCTCAAGACCCTGTCAACAACTTAAGTTGTCTCAACGAGTTGTCTCAACAAGTTGTCTCTTGTTTTCTTGTCATGAAAACCAAAAGCAGCGGCAACTGGGCGTGGATTCAGGCAGCCCTAGAGCGACGCGGCCTGAGTGTGAGCAAGCTGGCCGAGGTGTTGGGAATGGCGCCGCAAGGCGTGCGCAAGTGGCTGAAAGGCAGCAACGACCCCGATGCACGCCACCTCATCAAGCTGGCCAACATTTTTACCGGCGGCGACCTAAACGAGCTGGCCGCCCGCGCCGGCATGAACCGCGCCGACGAGTTGCTCAACCTGGATGTGCAACTGCGGGCGCTGGCTGCGCCGCCAGCCAACCCAACGGCATTCGCCACCGGCACAGCGCACACCGTCATCGAATCCAACCGCCTGCTGATTGAGGCCTACCGCTACCGCGAAACAAAGCTGCAATCTCAACGCATGATTGCGCAACTGTTAGGTCAGCCGCCATCAATGCTCACCACACGCATGTGGTGCGATCTGGCTTATGCCGAGAGTTTTCTAGGCAATTTTTCACAGGCGATGTATGCCGCACAAGAGGCGCAGACCGTCAGCCGCAAACGCTTAACCACGCCACAGTTGGCCGAGACGCATTGGCTCATCGGCGATATTCAACGCCAGCAAGGCCACCTGACCAAAGCCCGCGCCCGCTGCGACGAAGCCATTCGGCTGTATCGCCACAGCGGCGCGTCGCCGTTTGATGAGAACCTGATCTGGGCGCTATGGAATCTCTCGCGGCTGGCGGACTTGGAAGGCAAGCCCGCCGAAGCCTTGATGTATTGCGAGGAAGTGCGCGAGCGATGCAAACACAAACCGTATTTGGATGGGTTAGCCGTTGAGATGTGGCAGCGCGCCCGCATCCACGAGATGCTGGGCGATTTAAGCCAGGCGCATTTGCTGTATCTGGAAGCGCGCCAACGCTGCCGCGATATTGGCTATACCTATTGGGAAGCTACCTGCGTCTGGCGCATGGCCGAGGTGTTGCGCAAGCAAGGCCAACTGCTGGCTACGCTGGAGCTGGTCGAGCGCATCATCAACACCTATGCGCAGATGGAGAACCACAACATGGTCGCCACGCTGTGGGCTGTCAGCGCAACATGCTGGCTGCATCTTGGCGAGGCCAAACGCGCCACCGGCCTGTACGCCCGTGCACTGGCCCAGGCCGAGGCCGATGATGATGTGTCGCTGCGCCAGCGGGCGCATCTGGGTTTGCAATTGGGTGCGCTGGCGTTGGAGAGCGCCAAGCCACAACCCGATTACACGCCGTTGCTGGCACAGGCCCTCGCGCATTGGGCGGGTGATGTTGTGCACAGCCACAACATCGCGGCCTATGTGGCGTTGCATCTGGCCGAGTTGTTTCGCTTGTCCGGCAACGCCGCCGAAGCGCATAACCGCTATGCCGTGTTGGCCCATCGTTGTGCCGAGAGCGGCCACAAACTGGAGCAGGCGCATGGCTGGCTGGGGGTGGCCGAATGCAAACGTGCGCTGGGGCAAGATGGCCGCGCCGAAGCACAGGCGGCTTTGGCGCTTTATCAAAAGATCGGCAGTGTTTGGGGGCAGGTGCAGACGCGCATCGCGCTGGCGTTGGCCGAAGGCGCTGACACCGCTTTGAAAGCTACCCATCTGCACGAAGCACACCGTTTGGCGGGCTATGCCGGGCTAGTCGTCGAAGCCTCGCTTATCGAGAGGTTGCGACAATCGGTAAATGCGGCAGGGCTTGCGCATGTGATGTTGTTTGTGTGAACGAAGTCATAGTCACGAACGCTCATTATGGTTGATGCGACTTGTATCTTCGCTACGCTACAATTTTGTTTGCCATCCATATCGCAATACCTTACAAATAAGGGACAGGGCAGCCCTGAAAGAAGAAGAAGGCTGAAGGGTGGAGTAGTGACGCGAGCGTTTAACAGGAAATCGAGCGACGGTCTTTTTGAGAACGCGAGGATTAATGCGATGACGACGGATAGGTAGCAAGGCGCGATTTCAACATCAACCATCGCATGCGTTCCACATTCACCCAGATAAACCATTTGCAGTTTTGGAAAGGCGCTGTCCCCTTTGTGTCCGCG
>JAYTNY010000552.1:0-6664 GCA_043748055.1 Roseobacter sp. | reverse complement strand
AAATGGCCGAAGTACAACAAGTCATCTATTCCATGGTGCGCGTGGGCAAAGTGGTCCCGCCCAACAAACAAATTCTGCGAGACATTACGCTGGGCTTTTATTACGGAGCCAAGATCGGCGTGCTGGGCTTGAACGGCGCGGGCAAAAGCACGCTGCTCAAAATTATGAGCGGCGTGGACGACGACCACCTGGGCGAGACCATGCTGAGCAAGGGCTACACGCGCGGCATGATGACGCAGGAACCGGTGTTGGACGACACCAAGACCGTGAAAGAAGTGGTGCAAGAAGCCGTCGCGCCGCTGGTTCAACTCCAGGCCAAATTTGATGAAGTAAGCGCCAAGTTTGCCGAGCCGGATGCCGACTTTGACAAGCTGATGGAAGAGCAGGGCAAGCTGCAAGAGCAGATGGACAAGCACGATGTCTGGACGCTGGACAGCCGCCTCGAGCTGGCGATGGATGCCCTGCGCTGCCCGCCCGGAGATTCACCCGTGACGAATTTATCGGGCGGCGAACGCAGGCGCGTGGCCTTGTGCCGCTTGCTGCTGACCGAGCCGGATATCTTGCTGCTCGACGAGCCAACCAACCACCTGGATGCCGAAAGCGTGGCCTGGCTAGAGCGCCATCTGCGCGATTACAAAGGCACCGTGATTGCGGTGACGCACGACAGATATTTCTTGGACAACGCTGCCGAGTGGATTCTGGAGTTGGATCGTGGCTTTGGCATTCCGTACAAGGGCAATTACTCGTCTTGGCTGGAGCAAAAATCTGAGCGCGTGCGCGTGGAAGAAAAGGGCGAAGACAAGCGCCAGAAAACGCTCTCGCGCGAACTGGAGTGGATTCGCATGTCGCCCCGCGCACGGCAGGCCAAGAGCAAGGCCCGCGTGCAGGCCTACGAGACCTTGCTGGACCAAGACAACGAGAAGCGCCGCGAGGAGATGGAAATCTACATCCCGCCTGGCCCGCGCTTGGGTGATGTGGTGATCGAGGCCAAAAACATCAGCAAGAGCTATGGCGACAACTTGCTATACGAGAACCTGAGCTTTAGCGTGCCGCCGGGGGCCATCGTCGGCATCATCGGCCCCAACGGCGTAGGCAAGACCACGCTGTTCCGCATGATTACTGGGCAGGAGCAGCCCGACACCGGCACGTTCACCGTGGGCGAGACGGTGAAGCTGGGCTACGCCGACCAAAGCCGCACCCTCGACCCCGACAAAAACGTATGGGAGGAGATCAGCGGCGGCGAAGAGTGGATCACGCTAGGCCCGGCCACCACGGCCAACTTTCGCAAGACCAACAGCCGTGCTTACGTGGCGGGCTTTAACTTTTTGGGATCAGATCAGCAGCAGAAAGTTGGCTCGCTTTCGGGTGGGCAACGTAACCGCGTGCATTTGGCTAAGACGTTAAAAGAGGGGGCCAACGTGCTGTTGTTGGACGAACCGACCAACGACATTGACGTAAACACCATGCGTGCGCTGGAAGATGCGATTACCCAGTTCGCAGGCACCGCCATGATTATTTCGCACGACCGTTGGTTCCTGGATCGCGTCTGCACGCACGTGCTGGCGTTCGAAGACGATGGCAACGTGCGCTGGTTCGTGGGCAACGTGAGCGATTACGAGGAAGACCGCCACAAGCGTCTGGGCAAAGCTGCCGACACGCCCCATCGCGTCACGCATCGCAAGTTGCAGCGGTAAGTTAGACCCCGACCTCGCCGCTGCGCTAACAGGGGAGTCCTTGATTTTCTCTATAGGTTCCTCAACTGAACCGAAGTGAGGAACTATGACCCAAGCTCAAAGACTCCCCTTTAGGGGTCGGGGGTTCCGCCTGTGCAAACGTCCCTCTTTGCTCGCCCGCCCCTCTGGGGCTTGCTCATCGCCATTGCCATTGGCGCGATGGCAGCCCAGCCGTACTTGTTGGGCCACCTGGGGCAAGGCTCCGACACAAACTACCACGCTCACCGTCTGTGGCAAGTCGCACAGATGATTCGGGATGGCTATATCTTTTCGCGCTGGACGCCCGACTTGGCCTATGGCTACGGCATGCCGCTGTTCAACGCGCATGGGCCATTGCCCTACTATCTCGCTGTCCCGTTTGTGTTACTCACCGGTCAGGTTTTTCTGGGCCATCTGCTGGCGCTCATTGCCTTCTCCATCGCCGTTGGCATCACCGCCTATCTCTGGTTACGTGATCATTTCGGTGAATGGGGTGGGTTGGTCGGGTCGGCGGCGTTTGTGTTTGCGGCCTACCCCATGAGCAACGTCGGCATTCGCGGCACATTGGGCGAGCCAGTGGCCTATGTCACCTTGCCGCTCATCGTTTGGGCCATGGAGCGGATGCTGGCGGGGCAGCGCAAATTTGTGTGGCTGGGCGCGCTCAGCTACGCCGCGCTGGCGCTCAATCACAACATCACGTTGCTCATCTTCACGCCTGCCTTGTTGCTCTATGGCGCTGTCTTGGTGCTGTTCTCGGTGCAGGGCCGGGCGCGGTGGGTGGGCGCGGCCTGGGTGGCGCTCATGTTGATGTGGGGCATGGCGCTTTCCACGTTCTATGTGGCCCCCGCGTTTCTGGAGAGAAATGATTTGACCCTAGATCGCATCTTCGCCGTGCCGGGGTTCGACTATCACTTTAACTTCATCTCTCTGCAATGGCTGTTTGCCAACCCCGCGCCGGTGGATGTGAACCAGCTAGGCACACCCTATCCCGAACACATCGGCGCGACGACGCTGCTCTTGGCCTTGTTGGCGTTACTGGTTTTCGTGCGCCCACACCGTCACATCATCATTCGTGTTATCGCGTCGGCTCTCATTGTGCTGCTGTGTGTGTTGATGATGCTGCCGCAAGCCGTTGGCATATGGGACGCCCTGCCTATCTTGCGCTTGCTGCAACATGCCCGCCGCTTTCTGCCGCTCGCCAGTTTGTGGATGGCGCTGCTGGTTGCCGCAGGCGTTTGCAGCGTCTTAACGATCTTCAAGCATCGCCTCGTTCAAGTGCTCTTGCCCGTGCTGGCCGTCGGCGCGTTGGCCGTCACTGCCTTTCCGTTGCAACTCAACCAGGGCTTCATCCCACTCAACACGCCCCTCACGGCAGCTATCGTCATGCAGCGCGAGGAGTCGGCCCGCGAGATCGGCACCACCTCGACCGGCGAATATTTGCCCGCCGCCAACAAAAAAATCCCCACCAGCGCCCAATCGCCGTTACTGCGCGGCGGTCAAAGGCTCGACCCGCAATCGCTGCCCGCCGATGCGGCTATCTTGCGCAAGGACTACCAGCCGCTGAGCTATGACGTGACGTTGCAAAGTGCCAGCGCCTTCACCCCGGTGTTCAACACCTTTGTGTATCCGGGTTGGTCGGTGTGGGTGGATGGCGCACCCGCCGTGCTGGTGCCCAGCCAACCCTATGGCTTTATGCAAGTGCCCCTGCCTGCGGGCCTGCACCGCGTTCAAATTGAGTGGGGCAGCACGCCGCTGCGCCGAGCCTGTGAGGCGGTTTCGATTCTGGCGGGTCTGCTGTGGCTTGGCACAGGTGTTGTGTTTGTCTTACGCAAGCGCACGCGTCAAAGGGAATTGATCCCTGATCGCGTTCCATCTTCAGCAATTGCTACGTTGCTTGCCATCTTCGCCATCTTCGCCTTCAAATCACTCGTTGTGGACGGCGCTTCTGAATCACCCTGGCGCAACAGCCGCTTCGATGGTGTGAGAATCAAAGACCTCGCCAACCCCATCGCCATCAACTTTGGCGGGCACCTGGTGTTGCTGGGGGCCGAGCCAAACACGCCCGTCCCATCCGGCGGCACCTTAGCCACAACACTGTACTGGCGCGTGCCGCAAAAGACATCCGCCGACTACAGCACCAGCCTGCAACTGGTGGATGCAAATGGCATCGTGTTTGGCGTCTCCAACTACCAGCACCCTGGCGGCCCGCCCACCGGCGTCGCCACCAGTTGGATGTTGCCCAGCCAATACCTGCCAGAGATTCATAAGCTGCGCGTGTACCCCGGCACGCCGCCCGGCAATTACAGCCTGCGGGTGCAAGTGTTCCCCTACGATCAGTTCACGGGCGATGCTGTGCCCGTGCTGGACGCGGCGGGCGCAATTGCGGCGGTGAGCTACAGCGTGGGCACAGTAACCGTAACGCGGCCCGCTGCGCCTGCCGAAGTTAGCGATCTGCGAGTCAGTCATTTGCTTACGGCATCCGTCTCATCTAATAGCCCCATCCAGTTGATTGGGTTTGATGCGTTGCCCCGCAGCACCCGCACTGGAGACCGCCTGCCGCTGAACCTGTATTGGCGCGCACGCACCGCGCTGCCGAACGCCGCGCAGTTCAAGCTCCGTTTTGTCGCTGCCAATGGCACAGTCGTCGAAACTTCGCCAGCGCCATTGGTGGAGGGCTACGCCACGAACGAATGGCAAGCAGGTGATGTGTGGCGCAGCACCAATGCGGTGCGGGTGCCCCCTCGGCTGGGCACCGGGCCGCACACGCTTTCAATACAAATAGATAGCGAACTCGCCATTGAGCTGGGCCGCATAGACGTGGAAGCCCCGGCCCGCGTGATGGCGCTGCCCGCTGTCGCCATCACGCAGCCTGCGCAGTTTGGGGACATCATTGCATTAGCGGGCTACAGCATCACGCGCGAGGCCAAAGCGGGTCAGCCGTTTGCGCTCAATCTGGTGTGGCAATCTCTGGCAGAGACGGGCACGTCCTACAAAGTGTTTGTGCATTTTGTGGATGCGGCTGGCAAGCTGGTTGCCTCCGACGATGCTATTCCGGCGCAGTGGCAACGCCCCACGCCCGGTTGGCTGGCTGGCGAGTATGTGACAGACGCGCACACGCTCAACCTGCCCGCCGACTTAGCGCCGGGGGCTTACACCTTGCGAGTGGGCTTGTATGAAGAGGGTGGGGCGGGCCAACGGCTGGCGCTAGCGAGCGGTGAGCAGTTCGTTGTGCTCTCGCAGGCAGTGCAGGTGGCTCGGTAGGCTTGGCAAGTGCCTGGCCCCTGCACCACTTGCGCGTGTCTATAGCCATGCTGGCGTTTCTATGTCGCTGCCAAAAGGGCGAAGCATTCGAGAACTCAGCGGGGTTTGTTGGCCTGTTTGCCCGAATGTTTAGCCCCTGCCATTACGCTGGCTGTGTTCTGTGGTGGTGTTGGGCATCGGCAATCTCCAAATTCGGGTAACTACTCAGCCTCACACTTTTCTCGACAGAATGAACAGAATGAACAGAATGAACAGAATGCAACAGAACGCAACAGAATATTCTGTAAATTTTGTTCATTCTGTCTAAATTACTGTGTGATGGACTGAGCCGTTACAAATTCGGCGTAAAATCTCGCGCACTTGATTGACTTGATGAGTTGAAGAAAGCCTGTGCGTGAGGGCGCGCAGCACTGAATCAAGATGCCAACGACAGATGCACCCACTACCCGCGAAGTTGAAAGCCTGACCGAGTTGTTGCGGCTGATGCGACCGCGCTGCAACGACAAAGAGCTAGACACCATTCGCCGCGCCTACAAGACGGCGGAAGAAGCCCACAAAGATCAGAAGCGATCCAGCGGCTTGCCCTATATTCAGCACCCATTGGCTGTGGCGGGCATTTTGGCCGAGATGAAACTGGACGCGCCCACGATTGCGGCGGCGTTGATGCACGATGTGGCCGAAGACACTGTCGTGACGATCAAAGATATTGAGACCAGCTTTACACCGGAAATTGCTGGGCTGATTGACGCAGTGACCAAGCTGAGCAAGCACGAAGGGATTAAGAAAGAGTTCACGAACAACAGCCATACTGATGGCCATGCCAATGGACATGCCAATGGCCTTGAAAACGGTTCTGCCAATGGCAAAAGCATCGGTGCGAAACCCTTCGATCCAAAGACTGTTGACCCGGCGCAAGCGCCATCCACCGTAAGCACCTATCGCACCGACCGCGAGGCCGAAAGCCTGCGCAAGATGTTGTTGGGGCTGGCGAGTGATACGCGTGTGGTCTTAATCAAGCTGGCCGACCGGCTGCACAACATGCGTACGCTGGACGCGCTGAAGCCAGAGAAGCAGCGCCGCATTGCCCGCGAAACGCTGGATATTTTTGCGCCGCTGGCAAACCGGCTGGGCATTTGGGAATGGAAGCAAGAGCTGGAAGACCTGGGCTTTATGTACGCCGAGCCGCAGACCTACGGGTATTTGCAGCGCATTTTAGAGGTGGGGGCATTTGAGCGCGACGCGCAGGTGAAGAGCTGCATTGCGCAATTAAGCCGCGAGATGCACGCCAACGGCATTCATCACTTTGAGATTACGGGCCGCGCCAAACAGTTGTATAGCCTGTGGCGCAAGATGCAGCGCAAGGGCACCTCGATAGACATGATTCGGGATGCGCAGGCTATTCGTGTCATCATTAACGATGATGAATTTATGGCGCAGGAAGAATCGACCAAGCTGCACACCCAGACGGACGAAGAGGATGACAACATGCCGCTCGATCAGCTGGTCTCGCGGTTGAACGAGGAAGTGGCGTTGGAGCGCGATCAGAAAGCCAACGCCAAGAAGAAAGACCAACTGATTCGAGAGCAAGACCGGCGCAACCCGGCGGTGCAAGATTGCTACCGCGTGTTGGGCATTGTGCACAGCATGTGGACGCCGTTACCGGGCGAGTTCGATGACTATATCAGCGTGCC
>JAYTNY010000551.1:0-3605 GCA_043748055.1 Roseobacter sp. | reverse complement strand
TGTCCAATCTTTTAAGTTGGACGAGCGATAGAACCAAATCTCTTTTGCGACTGCGAGCGCCATCACCCAGTATTTGCCTTCTGCAAACCAGAATACTTTGGGGTCGCGGTAATTGGCCTGGCCGTCGGGCGGTTGCAGCACCGGGTTGCTTTTATATTTTGTCCAGGTGCGGCCACGATCTTTGCTATAGGCCAGGCTCTGCAGTTGCTTGTCTTTGGCGGCGTGCGTAAAAATAGCCACCATGGCATTGGCCCCAAAGCCCGCCGTGTTGTCGCGGTCAATCACTGCGCTGCCAGAGAAGATGGCACCGATGTCATCCGGCGCGAGGGCGATGGGCAGCTCTTCCCAACTCAGCAGATCGCGGCTGACGGCGTGGCCCCAGTGCATGGGGCCCCACACGGTGGCAGCAGGGTTGTGCTGATAGAACAGATGATATTCGCCGTCGAGATAAATCATGCCGTTGGGATCGTTGAGCCAGCCGGAGTTAGGGGTGAAATGAAAGCTGGGTCGCAGCGGGCTGGTGGGTCGAATAAGTTGAGTTGGAGCGGGTGTTGGCATGGTAGATAGAGTAGATGTTGCAGTGGGTGAGATTTGTGTTGCGGCTGGTGTGGGCGAATTATCTACTTGCGCCGCACAAGCCGACAAGGTAAACACAGCGATGGCGATGATTCGTGCGCAGGAGATCACTTGAAGGTTCAACAACATATGAAGGGTGCATTTCACAAGTAGGGCAGAAAACTAGCGGTAGGGACGAAGCATTCGGAAGCGCAAACTAACAAACTCAACTGAGTTCTCGAATGCTTCGCCCTGGTTTGCGGCATACAAACGCCATCTTCGACCTAGATACGCGCAAGCTCTGGGCGAAGCATTCGGGTGTACGACGTAGTTTAGTACGCGATGTTCGCCGAATGCTTCGCCCCTACGACAACGTTTGCCCCTGTTGAGAAATGCATCCCGTACGAAAGAATCTCCGTTCCCTCCGCATCTCCACGAAAAGATTTTGGATGACACGTGCGACGCACCTCCCGCGTTTTGCGGCGGAACGTGTAGCGATGCAGGTGCGTCGCACGTTACACCGTTGGCTTATTAACCTTTGACACCCGTAGACGCAATGCTCTCGATAAAGGCACGTTGCAGCAGCAGGAACAAGATGAGCACGGGAATCGTAATCATCGAGAGATAGGCCATGACTTCGCCCCAGGCAATGCCCAACTGAAAGAAGTATTGCAAGCCCACCATGATGGGGCGGAACTCCTCTTTCTGCGTCACCATGATCGGCCACAGGTAATCTCCCCACTTGCCCAGAAATGTGAGGATGGCGATGGTGGCGAAGACCGGCCCGGACAACGGCACAAACACGCGTGAATAAATCTGAAACCAGCTTGCGCCGTCCAGTCGCGCAGCTTCAATCAACTCGAGGGGCAGCGATTTGAAAAACTGCACAAACATAAAGACCGAAAACGCGGAGGCCAGAAACGGGATGATCTGAACGTGATAGCTGTTGAGCCAACCCCACTCGATGCCCGATGTGCCAATCCAGGGCAGGCGGCTGACGATGAGCAGCAACGGCACGGCGATGGTCTCGAACGGCACGATGAGCGTGGCGATGATGACACCCAGCACGATGCCTTTGCCCTTCCAGCGCATACAGGCCAGCGAGAAGCCCGCCATCGAATTGATAAGCAGAGTGCCTAGCACGGTGATGCCACTGACCAGCAACGAGTTGCTGACAAAACGCAGCATCGGCACGCGCACAAACACCGCAAAATAGTTGTTGAGCGAAATATCGCCTATGGGCAAGAAGGCGCGCAACGAACCGGTGTCGCTGAGCAGTTGGGCATTGGGCTTGAGCGATGACACCAGCATAAAAACGATGGGGAAGAGAAAGATGACTGCTAACACGCACAAGAGCGTATAGCGCCCCAGCGTCAACCACATGTGTCCCGACCCGCGCACAGTGCGCGCTTCAGTAGGAGATAAGGCTTGCACAGCCATTAGTCACGCTCCTGAGTGAGACGACGCTGAATCAGCGCCACCGTCAACACCATCACAAAAAAGACCACCGAGATAGCCGAGCCGTAAGCAATATCTTGTTTCTCGCGGCCATTCAGAATCGCCTGGTAAATCACCGTTGTGGTGGCATCCAACGGCCCGCCGCGCGTCATTACGTTCACCTGGGTGAAGAGGCCGAAGGCGGCCATCGTAATCGTCACCAGAATAAAGACGGTGGTGTTGCGCAGCCCGGGCCAGGTGACATAGCGAAACTTTTGCCAGGCGTTCGCGCCTTCCACCGAGGCTGCTTCGTAAAGCACGCCGGGAATGGTTTGCAAGCCTGCCAACCAGATCACCATGTGAAAGCCCACGCCCTGCCACACCGACATGGCAATAATAGAGTTCATGGCTGTGGATGGATTGCCCAGCCAGTTCACCGGCTGAAACGCGCCAAACGTAATCAGGTTCAGCAAATTATTCAGCAGCCCGCCGTTTGGGTCATAAATAATTTTCCACAAAATAGAGACCACAACCATCGAGACCACGACGGGCACGAAGTAGATGGTGCGAAAGATGTTGATGCCGCGCGTGCGGCTGTTAATCAGCATCGCCAACAGCAAGGCCAGCCCACCTTGAATGGGCACCACAATCACCACGAAATACAAAACATTGAGCAGCGAACGAATAAAGACGGCATCGCCCGCCAGCAACACCAGACGGTTGTCGCCCCAGGGAATCAGCCGCATCTCTTGCAAGCCGTTTAGTTGCGGGTATTGCGGGTTGTTGCGTGTGAAGTCGCGCACTTTGGCATAGGTGAACGCGCCGTCTTTGTCTAATACCGGCTTGTTCGTTTTCTCATCCAGCGTGGGCGGCTGCATCAGCGCCCGCACCGTGAGCAGCTTAGCAAAATTGCTGCCGCCCACAAACTCGGTCGGCAACGGCGAGATCAGGCGTTGGTTGGTAAAGGCCAGCCCAATCGCCATAAAAAAAGGAACAATTAGAAAAGCGAATAGGAGCAGCACCGCCGGCGCGGCCAACAGCCATCCCATCAGCGTTTCTTCTCGGCGTGCATTGTTTTTGCGCGTCACGGGCAACTCCTGAGAGATTAGAGATTAGAGATTAGAGATTTTGAATTCGCTTCAATCTCAATCTCTTAATCTCTAATCTCTAATCTCTTTTCTTAATCTTTATTTGAACCCGTAACCCTTGTTCTTCTCAATGTCGGCTGTGATCTCGTCCGCAGCCGCATCCAGGGTCTTGGCAACTTCGGCACCGTTGGCGATGTCGGCCAGAGCCTTCTCGAAGGTCTTGGCGGCTGAGAGATAAGCCGGGGTAGGCGGGCGAATCAAGCCCTGTTTGTTGCTTAGCTCAAAGAACACTTCGAGCGGGCCACCCTTCTTGTAGTTCTTGGTTAGCGCAGCCGCGCTCAGCGTGGCCGGAACCAAACCAATGCCGTCCGAGAACGCCGCCAGATACTTGTCTTGAATGGCGAAGGCGATAAAGGCATTCGCGCCCTCTTTGTTGGGGCTGCTGGCCGAGACACCAAACTGCCACGAGGCTGCGCCAATCTTGGGGCCTTTGCCAAAGTTAGGCGCTGGCAAGAAGATTACGTC
>JAYTNY010000550.1:0-2843 GCA_043748055.1 Roseobacter sp. | reverse complement strand
CGCCCTGCCATTGCCGCAAGTGCGGGCGTATGCCAGAGCTGAAGCACGCTCAGGCGAGACCGAGATCGTCGCCCCCAACATTCACCAACGCTTTCGCCTGCGCGACCGGCCCGACAATCCCCTCTCGCAGATCATTACCAGAACGCTGGCACACCTCGGCCTAACGCCCGAAGCCCATGCGCTGCGGTTGACGATTAAGAGCGATATCCCCGTTGCCTCGCATTTGGGGAGCGGCGCTGCCGTGAGCGTGGCCTGCGCCCGTGCCGTTGCTGCGCATGTGAATGCAGACCTGCCTCCCGCCGATGCCAGCGCGTTGGCGTACGAGATTGAGAAGCTGCATCACGGCACGCCCAGCGGCATCGACAACACCGTGATTGCGTATGAGCAGCCAGTGTGGTTTGTGAAAGGTGAAGCACCGGAGATTCTCAATCTCGAACCCTTCGACAAGCGCAGGACGCAGTCTCAAATCTCCAATCTCCTCATCGTCGCCGACACCGGCACCAGCACACCCACCAAAATTCCGGTGGCCCATGTGCGCCAATGCTGGGAGCGCGACAAAGAACGGTATGAACGCTTGTTTGATGATATTGCAGCGTTGGTACTTGCGGCCCGCGATGCACTAGAATCCAGCAATTGGCCTGCGCTGGGAAATGCGATGAGCGCGAACCACACAGTCTTACAACAGCTCGGTGTGTCCTCACCCCAATTAGACAAGTTGTGCGCTGCCGCATTGTGTGCGGGCGCGCTGGGTGCAAAGATGAGCGGTGGCGGGCGCGGGGGTAACATGATTGCGCTGGCGCGAGACGACGCACATGCCAATGAAATCAAGCAAGCCCTAACAAAAGCAGGCGCGGTGCGCGTGTTGTAACGATGAATCAATCTCCAATCTCCAATTACCAATCCCCTTTCTCTGAGCGTTACGGCACCGATGCCATGCGCACTATTTGGAGCGAACGTAACAAGCGCTTGCTGTGGCGCAAGCTGTGGGTGGCGCTGGCCGAGGCCCAACTTGAGTTGGGCATTGTGAAGCCAGAGCAAGTGGAAGATTTACGCGCCCATGCCGATGATGTAACCGAGGCCAGCGTAGCCCGCGCCCTTGAGATTGAACACGAGATTCAGCATGACTTGATGGCGGAGGTGCGGGCCTATGCCGAGCAGTGTGCCATCGGTGGCGGCATCATTCACCTCGGCGCAACCTCAATGGACATTGAGGATAACGCCGATGCGCTGCGCCTGCGCGATGCGCTGGATTTGACGACAGTGTCATTGAGCCAGGTGATGACGGCATTAGCTGACAAAGTGGAGCAATATGCTGATTTACCCGTAATGGCCTTCACCCATTTGCAGCCCGCCGAACCCACCACGCTGGGTTACCGCCTGGCCCAATATCTGCAAGACTTGCTGATGGACTACGAGCAAGTGACCAGTGCACGAGCCGGTATACGCGGGAAAGGGTTTAAGGGGGCGGTGGGGACGAGTGCGTCGTATCTTGAGCTGACGACGGACGACAGACGGCTGACGACTAAGGATGTCGTCGGTCGTCAGCCGTCTGTCGTCGAGAACTTGGTGATGCGCAAAATAAGCCTTGAGCCATTCACCGCTGCCACCCAAACCTACCCGCGCAAGCAAGATTGGCTGGTGATGAATGCGTTGGCGGGTGTGGCTCAATCGCTCTACAAATTTGCGTTTGATTTGCGCGTGTTGCAAAGCCCACCGATTGGCGAACTGGCCGAGCCGTTTGGGGCCAAGCAGGTTGGCTCGTCGGCCATGCCGTTTAAGCGCAACCCCATTAACGCCGAGAAAATAGACTCGCTGGCGCGCTATGTGGCGACGCTGCCACGTGTGATGTGGGACAACGCGGCCCACTCACTGCTGGAGCGCACGCTGGACGACAGCGCGAACCGGCGTGTGGTGCTGGCCGAGGCGTTTCTGGCAGTGGATGAAATTTTGCGCGTGGCGTTGAAAATAATTAGTGGTTTGCGTGTCAACCAGAGCGCCATCCAACGCAACATGCAAACGTATGGCCCGTTTGCCGCCACCGAACGGCTGCTTATGGCTGTCGCAAAAGCGGGTGGGGATCGTCAGGAATTCCATGAGGTGATCCGAGAACATTCGCTGGCGGCGTGGGCCAAGTTGAATGAAGGCGAACCGAACCCGCTGATTGATTCGTTGTGCGCCGATACGCGCGTTGCGCAGTACGTTGCGAGTGAAGAAGCGCGCAACCTGCTAAACGCCGACGCGTATGTGGGAGATGCGCCGCAACGTGCGCGGATGGTAGCGGCGCTCGTTAGGGATCAGAGCGCTTAGAGCGCTCCGATCCCTTCGATGTCTGCGAAACTATGACTAACGCAATTTCAGTCTCTCATCTCGCCAAATCTTTTGGCTCTGCTCAGGCCGTGCGGGATGTCTCGTTTGATGTGGGCACGGGCGAAATTTTTGGCCTGCTTGGCCCCAACGGCGCGGGCAAGACCACGACCATTCGCATGATCCTCGACATCTTTAAGCCCGACAAAGGTAGCGTGACCGTGTTGGGTGGGCCGATGAACGAGGCGAAGAAAGACCGCATTGGCTACTTGCCCGAAGAGCGTGGCTTGTATAAAGATATTACGGTCGAGAACTGCGTACTGTATTTAGCCGAGCTAAAAGGCGTGCCGCGCAATGAGGCGAAAGTGCGCGCAGCCAAGTTTTTTGATCAGCTTGATTTGACCGCGCACAAGCGCAAAAAGGTGCAAGACCTGAGCAAAGGCATGCAGCAAAAAGTGCAGGTGATGACGACGTTGTTGCATCGGCCCGAACTCATCATCATTGATGAGCCGTTTAGCGGGCTGGACCCAGTGAACACA
>JAYTNY010000549.1:0-18900 GCA_043748055.1 Roseobacter sp. | reverse complement strand
CGTTTGTGGCACGCGAATTCGATTTTGGCCTTGTTTTTCGACGTTTCCGAGTAGGCCCGCTTTAGAAACGAACAAGTTATTCTTTGTCAAATCCTAACCGGCGACCGGCCCACCGGCTTGTTGCACCTGGGTCACTATGTGGGCAGCATCCAAAATCGGCTGAAGTTGCAAGAGGACTATGCGTGCTACTTCATCGTGGCCGATCTGCACACGCTGACCACGCGGCCTGGCAAAGAGCACATCGCCAAAATAAAGCAGAACACGCGCGGGATGGTGTTGGATTGGATGGCGTGCGGGCTTGACCCCAACAAGAGCATTTTCTTTGTGCAATCGCGTGTGCCCGCCACGTTTGAGTTGAACTTGTATTTCGAGATGCTGGCCTCCGTGCCGCGCCTCTCACGGCTGCCCACGCTGAAGGACATGGCCCGCGATGCCAACATTGATGAAGATGCCTTCTCGTTGGGGTTGTTTGTGTAGAGAGGCTGCTTATTGGGTGTGCCCACGTGTGCATTTTGCAAAAGGGGCAAACTTTGTCTCGCAATCGATTTTCGTAGGGGCGCGCAGCACTGCTGCGCCCCTACCATGGCCTTTCGTAAGGCGTGTGCCCGCATCGGCAGGTGTATACTTGCGACCAATCCCTACCAGGGGGATAGGATCAGAAAATTAACGGAGAACAAAATCATGACCAATCAAACCAAAACATTTACGGTGCCGAACATCAGTTGCGGCCATTGCGTGCGTAATATCCAAAACGAAGTTGCAGAGATTGTTGGCGTAAGCGCAGTGCAGGCCGATGAACAGACAAAAGTAGTCAGTGTGACCTGGGCTACCCCAGCGACATGGGAGCAAATTAAGGCGACGCTGACCGAGATGGAGTACCCACCGGTCGAGCTGATTCAGCTTTGACAATGACCACAATTGACCTGCCGGTGACCGGTATGACCTGCGCCAACTGTGCCAACACCATTGAGCGCACGCTGAAGAAAACACCCGGCGTAGCCAGTGCCGCAGTGAACTTTGCCAGCGAACGCGCCCAGGTTGAGTTCGACCCGGCCCAGGTGAAGCCTGCTGAGTTAATTGAGCGCGTGCGCGCGCGAATACGCGATGCCGGCTACGACGTGACGATGGCGCACGCCGAGTTGCCCTTGTTGGGCATGACCTGCGCCAACTGCGCCAACACCATTGAGCGCACATTAAAGAAACTGCCTGGCATTGGCAACGCCGCCGTGAACTATGCCAGCGAGCGCGCCAGCGTGGACTATGTGCCTGGTGCAGTAAGCATTGCCGACATGGTGGCCGCAGTGCGCAAGGCGGGCTACGAGGTGCCAACCAGCGGTCAGCAGTCAGCGGTCAGCGATCAGCCTGATGCAGAGCAAGCGGCGCGTGAGGCGGATGTTGCGGATCGCAAGCGGCGCATGGGCGTGGGCTTGGCGTTTGCCATCCCCACGTTTGTGCTGAGCATGAGCCGCGACTTTGGGCTGCTGGCAAAGCTCTTGGGGCCAAACTTTGCGCCCATGTCCCCAAACATGAACCACGCGATGCCCCTTGAGTATGGCCTGGTGAACTGGGTGTTGTTTGCGCTGACGCTGCCGGTGATGCTGTATTCGGCCAAGCCCTATTTTGTGCATGGCTACAAAGCCCTGCGCAACGGCGCGGCCAACATGGATGTGTTGATTGCCCTGGGCAGCGGGGTGGCGTTTGCCTATTCGCTGCTCACGCTGTTGGGTGTGTTCCGAGGCCATGTGTATTTTGAGACGGCGGCCATGATTGTGGCGTTGATTAGCATTGGCAAGTTTATTGAGGCCAAAGCCAAAGGCCGCACCAGCGCGGCCATCAAGAGCTTGATGAACCTTGCGCCCAAGACCGCGCGTGTTGTGCACCCTTCGACTGCGCCTAACGGTTCCGCTCAGGGTGAATGGCAAGAAGTGGATATACCCATCGAGCAAATTAACGTGGGTGATGTCATTTTGGTGAAGCCCGGCGAACGCATTGCCACCGATGGCGTGGTGATTGAAGGCCGTAGCGCAGTAGACGAAAGCATGATTACGGGCGAGAGCCTGCCCCGCGATAAAAAGCCCGGCGACAACTTGATTGGCGCGACGGTGAACAAAGAAGGCCTGCTTAAGTTTGAGGCCAGCAAAGTAGGCAAAGACACCGCGCTGGCAAACATCATCCGTTTGGTGGCGCAGGCCCAGGGCAGCAAAGCGCCCATACAGGCGTTGGCCGACAAAGTCTCGGCCATTTTTGTGCCGGTGGTGCTGGGCATTGCAGTGCTTACGTTTGTGGGCTGGTTGTTGATTGGACGCGCCCCGTTCGAGACAGCCCTGATTAACGCGATTGCCGTGCTGGTCATCGCCTGCCCATGCGCGTTGGGGCTTGCCACGCCGACGGCGATTATGGTGGGCATGGGCGCGGGCGCGGAAAACGGCATTTTGTTTAAGAGCAGTGCCGCGCTGGAGAAAGCCGCCGAGATTACGACCGTGGTGCTGGATAAGACTGGCACGATTACACAAGGCAAGCCTATGGTGACGGATGTATTGCCGTTGGGCGCACAGCGCATCAGCGAAAACAGCTTGCTGACGATGGCTGCTAGCGCCGAGAAGGGCAGCGAACACCCGCTGGCGCAGGCCATTGTGCAGGCCGCAGAAGCGAGGCAGCTTAAGTTGTTGCCGTTGCAAACGTTTTCGGCGGTGCCCGGCAAAGGCCTAACGGCTTATGTGGATGGGCAACAGGTAAGCGTGGGCAACCTGGCGCTGATGCAACAGCAGAGCGTAGCGATTAGCGATGTGGCGAGAGCGCAACTGACAACTTTGCAAGATGCAGGCAAAACTGCAATGTTCGTCGCCATCAACAACCAACTGGTTGGGTTGATTGCGATGAGCGACACGATCAAAGACAGCTCGGCGGAGGCGATTGACACGTTGAAGCAAAACGGCGTGCGCGCGGTGATGCTGACCGGCGACAACGTCCGCAGCGCGCAGGCAATCGCCCAACAAGCGGGCGTGAACGATGTGATTGCCGATGTGTTGCCGGAGCAGAAGGCCGAGAAGATACGCGCGCTACAAGACGACGGACGTTTCCGCTCAGAAGTGGTGTCGTCAGGCGTCCGTCGTCAGACGTCTCCGCTCAGAAGCGGCGTCGTCGCTATGGTGGGCGATGGCATTAACGACGCGCCCGCGCTGGCCCAGGCCGATGTGGGCATGGCGATTGGCACTGGCACCGATGTGGCGATGGAGGCCGCAGACATCACACTCATCAGCGGCGACCTGCGCAAAGTGGCGCAGGCGATTGCGCTCAGCAAGCGCACCGTGCGCAGCATCCGCCAAAACTTGTTCTGGGCCTTCTTCTACAACGTCATTCTGATTCCGGTGGCGATTGCAGGCATCTTCCAACAATTCGGGC
Organism: Roseobacter sp.; assembly: GCA_043748055.1. GTDB lineage: Bacteria > Chloroflexota > Anaerolineae > J036 > Brachytrichaceae > JANMVQ01. The sequence continues at coordinate 15,498 of JAYTNY010000549.1, read as the reverse complement.
CGATTTTGGCCGCAGGCGCGATGGCGTTTAGCTCGCTGTTTGTGGTGGGCAACAGCTTAAGGCTGCGCAAGGCAAAAATTTAACATGAACGAAGCAACCCAAAAGAAAACGATTCGCCGCTTGCAGATTATTGAAGGCCATGTGCGTGCGGTGCAGCGCATGGTGGAGAACGATGAGTATTGCATTGACGTGATTCGGCAGATTAGCGCCGTGCAAAGCGCGCTCAGCAAAGTCTCGCAGGTGATTTTGGAAGAGCACTTGAGCCACTGCGTAACTGAGGCCGTGCGCGGCAATGATGCCAAACAGCGCGAGAAGGTGCTGCACGAAATTGCCGAGGTGTTTGCACAGGCGAATGGCAAGTAAGCGGGTGCTCTATTGCCAAACGGTTGCGATCTCTACCTCGCGCGCATCTTTCTCGCTGATGTAGCCCCCGAGGGTGTAGCGAATTTTCCTGGCTTTCCAGGTTGGGGCAGATGTGTCGAGTTCGCCTAGCAAGAAGCTGCCGCCATCGTTACAGCGATAGGTGACGCGGATGCTTAAAGCTGGCTGTGGGCGTTCGGCCCTGGGAGCCATGCGGCCACATTGCGTGCCATCGCTCAGCATCACAAACCAGGGCTGCGGAGTCGTGCCCTCAAATTTGGCAAATGGTTGCGGTAGCTCCCCAAATCGCTCAAAACGAACTACATCGCCCATGCCATAGGGCTCACGCACACACAATAGCGCCGAGTTGTCGGCATACAAAAAGCAATATGGATAACCCGTTATGCGCCCGAATGGGCCTCCGGCACAATAGTAAAGATTGGTGCGGCCTAATTCTTGTTCGTAGCTTTCCTCGCAGTGGCCGCTGCCCGGCTGGGCCGCAGCTTCGATTGTGCTGTTGGGAAAGTCGGTGACGATTCGGGTGAATTTCAGTGTCTCGGTGTAGCCTATTTCAATCAACAGTTCGCTGCTCAATTGAAAGGTGTGGGTGATATGAACCTGGGGCGTATCCGAAACCGTCCAACTGCTGCCCATCGCGTCATAGCTCAACTCAATGCGACCTGCATCAATCTGCACCGATTGCATCTCGATTTGCATGTTGCCGAATTGTTTGGCGGGCAGAGGCCGCACTGTGTCGGTCTCGAAGAGGACGGGCGCAAGGGTGACGCTGTTGTTGTCTTTCAAGATCACTGCGGCATCCGAGCGGCCATCGCCATTGAGATCACCGTAATCCATTTGTTCCAGTAAATGCACAGTCGTGGTGAAAGCGACATCGGGGCCTGTGCCAATCAGGTTCGCATGCTCATACTTGCCCTCCACCAGTTGAATTGAATAATCGGGCGCGTTTTCAAACACATAGCGGGCGTTTTTGAGCGCAGGCGACAGCACAGCATTTACCGATGCAACGGGTTGTGCGATGACAGGCTGCGCCGACCAACGTTCTAACAAATACGCATCTGCGGTTTGTTGCGCCCCCATGCTTTTGGTGAGGCTCAAGCGCTGGCCCGTCGCCAACTCGTATACACCGACATACACATTCGCCACACCCACATTTTCTGGCAATTGATTTGGGATGCTCAAGACACTTGCCGTTTGCTGTTCCTGACCAACCTGCGCTGACGAGAGAGGCACATCACTCTGCGCAATCACTTCGCCGTTGGCCGAGCGCAATTGCACAAACACACCATAGCTGGCCGAGATGGGTTGTAGTGCCCACCATTGCAAGGTGAACGAATAAGTAGCTCCTGGCACCACAACACCATACGGTGTGTTGGGCGCAGCCGATACGCCATGCCCACCCAGCGCAATCACTCCGCCGAACTCGGCGGTGGTAGAAGGTTGCACCACCATCACAGGAAGTAGGGTAGAGGTGCTTGGCGCAGGCCGATTTGCCCACGCCCACGCAAACACCCCCGCCGCCAGAAGCGCAATCACCCCCACCACGCCGCCCAACACCCAGGATGGGTTGCGCAGGTTTTGGTTTGGCGTTGGGGTGGATGGCGTACGCGGTGCAGCTTCACGCTCTTGAATCCATTTGCCATTTTGTAGCGTGCTGTTGCGCCCGCCAAACCCACGACGCGGTTTGGGCGCATAAGCTGTCGCTAACTCGCTTTCCAGTTTCCTAAGAAATACGGTGCCGGGTTGCATAGCCTGCGCCCGTGCCAACAACGCAGCAGCCAGCACCGCCTCAGCAGACAGGGCAGTTTGCGTATTGCGGCGCGCTTCGATGATTGCATCCAATTCATCAGCTTGGCGTGCATCGCTTTTGGTATTCATCTCGCTCATCTATTCATCCTCCTGCGCCCACGCTTGCAAACGATCCCGCAAATCCGCCAAGCCGCGTTGTACCAGCATCTTGATGGCGGCTTGGCTCTTGTTCATCACTTGGGCGGCCTCGGCCACGCTGAGGTCGCCAAACAAGCGCAGACGCAAGGCTTCGGCGCGGTCGGGTGCAAGCTGGCTTAGCACCAGTGCCAACTCACGCAATTGCAAGTGGCGGCCCACGATGACATCCAGTGCATCCAGGTTGGCATCGGCCTGCGCGTCGTCGTTTATTTCATCGAAAGACAAAGGGTTGCGCTGGCTGCGGAAGTGATCGAGCGCGCGATGGCGCGCAATGCGCAGCAGCCATGCCGCAAACAGCCCCTGCCCGCGAAAGCTGGCGATGTCGCGCATAGCGCACATGAAAGTCTGGGTCGTCACATCTTCGGCATCTTGCACATGGCCGGTTTGGGCCAGCACGTAGCGATACACGCGCAGGGCATGGCGGTGATACAACTCGGCAAACGCTTGCTTGTCCGTGCAGGCGGCGCGAGCCAATGTCGCGTCATCGGCAGCAGCCAGCGGCGAGTGATTGTTCGGGGCATTCATGGTGCGTTGCGCGAGTGGGTCAGATAGTGCCTCTTGATAGACATGGCGCAGGTGCGAGGAAAAAGGTAACACCCTTTATTGGATATTCGCATGCGTTCGTATAATTGCTCGATCATTTGATGTGCCTAGACCCTAAGATTCTTTAAGAACTTTAGGGTCTGTTAATTGAGGTATTTCGCCAATGGATGTTCAACTAAAAATTAACGGTGTGACGAAGAAGATAAGTGTGCAGACTAACGAAACGTTGATGGCAGCGTTGCGGCGCGAGGGTTACTACAGCGTAAAGCACGGCTGCGAGACGGGCGAGTGCGGCGCGTGCGGCGTGTTGATGCGCACATCTGTAGGGGCGCAGCATGCTGCGCCCGCGCCGTGCATCACCAACACCTGCGTCATGCTGGCCGCCCAGGCGGATGGGGGCGAGATCACCACCGTGGAGGCGTTGGGCAAGCGCAACGAGGTAAGCGTGTTGCAGCAATGCTTTATGGAGAACGGTGCCATCCAGTGCGGCTATTGCACCCCGGCGCAAATGTTGGCGAGCAAAGCCTTGCTGGACAAGAACTTGAACCCCACCGAACAAGACGTGCGCGATGCAATCGGCGGTGTGCTGTGCCGCTGCACTGGCTATGTGAAACCCGTGCAAGCCGTGCTAAACGCAGCCGCAAAACTTCGCGGCGATAGTGCAGAGATGCACCCATTCTTCAAACGCGTCATTGCGCCCGATGGCGGCACACCCAGCGCAGGGCAGTTTCGGCAGGATATTGGCGATGCGGCGTGGGGCGGAGAGCGAGGAGACAAGGGGACAGGGAGACAAGGTGACAAACCTTCCAACCTTCAAACGCAAACCCAGACCGACGTGATGACGAAGTTGTTGCCGCCGTTTGTGTTGGCCCCAGAGAAGCAGACCGAGGTTGTTGGCAAGCCGGAGATTAAGGTGGACGCAGCTAAGTTGGCGCAGGGCAAGCCCGCCTTTGTGGACGATGCGCCGATGCCGGGGATGTTGTATGCCGCCATGCTGGTTTCGCCACACGCGCACGCCCGCATCAAAGCGATTGATACGACAGAGGCCGAGGCGTTGCCGGGCGTGCATGCAGTGTTGACCTACAAGAACGTCAAGCGAGTGATTTACGCCAGCGGCGGGCAGAGCTACCCCAACCCGCCGCCGTATGACCAAGTGAGTTTGGACAGTAAGGTGCGGCATGTAGGCGACCGCGTGGCGGTGGTGGCCGCCGAGACCTTTGAGATTGCGAAGCAGGCTTGCGAACTTATTCAAGTGGACTACGAGGTGCTGCCCGCCGTGTTTGACCCGCATGAGGCTATGAGCGGGAACGCGCCGGTGATTCACGATGAGCCGGACGCGATTGGAATTAAAGAGCCGCTGCGCAATGTGGTGTGCCGGCCGTATGCGCAGCATGGCAATGTGGCGCAGGGCTTTGCGGAGAGTGACGTGATTGTGGAGCGCGAGTTCATCGTGCCGCAGCAGCAGCAGGCGGCCATCGAGCCGCATGTGTGCATGACATGGTTTGACGAGGACGACCGCTTAATTATTCGCACCAGCACGCAGGTGCCGTTTCATGTGCGGCGCATGGTCGCACCGCTAATCGGCTTGCCGGTGAAGAAGATTCGCGTGATTAAGCCGCGTGTGGGCGGGGGCTTTGGTGGCAAGCAGGAGATGTTGATTGAAGACTTGTGCGCGCATTTAACGATGGCGACGGGGCTGCCGGTGCGGTTTGAGTACACCCGCGAGCAGGAGTTTATTAGCGCCCGATCAAGACACCCGCAATATGTGAAATTTACCGCGGGCTTTAGCAAAGACGGCAAACTAAAAGCGATGCGGCATTACGTGTTGGGCAACACCGGCGCGTATGGCACGCACGGCCTGACGGTGCAAACGGTGAGTGGGTTGCGCGGCCTTAGCACCTATAAGTGCGACAACCTGGAGTTTGTGTGCGATGTGGTCTATACGAATATCCCCACGCCCGGCGCATTCCGAGGCTATGGCGCACCGCAGGCCGAGTTTGCGTTGGAATGCTTGATGGACGAAGCGGCGGATGTGTTGGGTATAGACAACATCGAACTGCGCCGGATGAACTGGGTGCAGGTGGGCGACAAAATGCCGATGGCGAAGGCGCTGGGCGAGGCGCGTGAGGGCTTTGACCAGGTGATTAAAACCAACGCGCTGGAAGAATGTTTTCAGCAGGGCATGGCAGCGATTGGCTGGGATGGGCGCGATGAGTTTGGCGGCAAGGATTTGGTGATTGACCCAGCGCGGCCCAGCGTGCGGCGCGGCATCGGTGTGGCGGCCTGCATGCACGGCACGGCCATTGCCGGGCTAGACATGGGTGCGGCCAGCGTGAAGATGAATGACGACGGCTCGTTTAACGTGTTGGTAGGCGGCACCGATATTGGCACCGGCAGCGACACAGTGATTGCACAGATTGTGGCCGAAACGTTGGGGGTGAAGCTGGATGACATCATCATGTATTCCAGCGACACGGACTTCACGCCGTTTGACACGGGCGCGTATGCCAGCAGCACCACGTTCATCACTGGCGGCGCAGCCAAGAAGGCGGCGGATGAAGTGCTGGAGCAGATTAAGACGGTGGCGATTCATATGTTTAATCAAGTTGATAAGGTTGGTCAAGTTGATAACGTTACTAACGTTAAGAACTTTACAAACAATGAACTGGTTGCGCGAGACCGCCGCGTCTACGCCCCCGATGGCCGCAGCCTGACGATGGAGCAGATTGCGTTGTTCAGCACGCACCAGGAGAACCAGCACCAGATTATGGCAACCGCCAGCCACATGAGCTATGACAGCCCGCCGCCCTTCGGCGCGCAATTTGCGGATGTGGAGGTGGACATCGAGACCGGCCAGGTGACGGTGAAGCGCTTGGTGATGGCGGTGGATTGCGGCGTGGCGATTAACCCGGCCACCGCCAGCGGTCAGATCGAGGGCGGCAACTTGCAAGCCTGTGGCTACGGCCACTGCGAGGAGATGCGCTACGACGCCGATGGCAACGTGGTGAACACGCGGCTGGGGCAATACCGCATCTACAGCGCGGAGGAAGCACCGCAGCTTGAGAGCATCTTGGTGCAGACGTACGAACCCAGCGGGCCCTACGGCGCAAAAGCGGTGGCCGAGATTCCGATGGATGGCGTGGCCCCGGCGATTGCGAACGCGGTTTTCCATGCCACGGGTGTGCGGTTCCGGCAGATTCCGTTGACGCCGGAAAGGGTGTGGCGTGCTTTATCAACGAATAGGAACGAATAAACGAATGGAACTCAGCGTTCAGTTGTTGAGAAGTTCTTCATAGTCAGAACCGAGTTGAGATCAATGAATCACAAAACACTATGACAAGGCCAAACATTCCAGCCTATGAGCATTTGATGAACCTGGTAATACAAGCCATCAAAATGCTTGGTGGGTCGGGAACGATTGAAGAAATCAACAGCAAGGTATCGGAGCTTGCAGGATTTACGTCTTCGCAGATGGAAATCTTGCATGACTCTGAGCAAAGTTCTCAAACAGAAATCGAATACAGACTGGCATGGTCAAGAACTTATCTCAAGAAATTCGGCGTTCTCGAAAATTCGAGTAGAGGGGTATGGGCACTCACACCGAAAGGAGTTCACCTCGACAAGGTTGATCCATTGGAAGTTAAACGTTTTGTGAGGGATCAACGAACAGCGACCTCGCCGAAGAATACAAAAGAAGAAGCAGGCGACGTTCTTGAAGCCAATACTTGGCGTGACGCGCTTTCCGAGACGCTGCTCAAGATGAACCCATCTGCCTTTGAGCGACTTGTCCAGAGACTACTGCGAGAATCCGGTTTTATACAGGTAGAGGTTACTGGTCGATCTGGTGATGGCGGTATTGATGGCAAAGGTATTATGCGCTTGGGTGGGCTGCTGAGCTTTCATGTCATGTTTCAATGCAAGCGATATCAAGGCTCGGTCTCAGTAAATCAGGTTCGCGACTTTCGTGGCGCAATGGTTGGAAGAGCAGACAAGGGGCTATTGGTTACAACTGGCAACTTTACAAAGGACGCTGCTCGCGAGGCAACAAGAGATGGCGCACCAGCTATTGATTTGGTTGATGGAGACCAACTGATGGATAAACTCAAAGAGTTAGGGCTTGGTGTGCAAACAAAGAAAATTGAAGTTGAAGTAGTGGATGTAGATAGAGACTGGTTTGCGGGAATATAAAGCTTCTCCTTCCTTAAGCGAAAGCGTACTGAGTTCTATTCGTTTATTCGTTCTCATTCGTTGATACATTTGGCGATAAATTAAACTTATGCCCCCAGTCAACGACGGTCTCAGCGGCCTAACCTACCGCATCAACGGTATCTGCATGCAAGTTCACAACGATCTTGGGCCGGGCCATCGTGAGGAGGTGTATCACCGCGCGTTAGAGCAGCGATTTACTGAAGAAGGGGTCGTCTTTGAGAGCGAGCCCCCTCTGGAAGTTGTGGATGGTAATGGCAATGTTCTTATCATCTATCGCCCCGACTTTCGCATCGAAGGCAAGCTGTGGTTGGAAATCAAAGCGCTTTCACACTTGCTTACCAACGACGAGATCGCCCAAGTGATTGATTACTTCGCAGCCGATATTCAAGAAACCTGTTCCGTCGCACTGCTTGTCAATTTCGGGCTCCGGCGATTGGACTACAAGCGCATCTTTCCACCCAAGAAGATCAAAGAACATCAGCAAATCAAAAAGTGGGGGCAACTCAAATAGATTAACGAATGTATCAACGAATAAGAACGAATAAACGAATGGTCGGCGAGCGCATGACTGGGAATCGGCCTTGAGTTTCGTTGCAACAGCACTCATAAACTTCATCAACGATCCAAACCCTGTGCGGTTCCATTCGTTTATTCGTTCCCATTCGTTGATAAGTTCGTTGATAGAATCCCCCAGCAAAGAGCGCAAACGCATCTGCTTTGCGCTCTTTTTGCGTCTAAAACTTTTTAACCACGAAGATCACAAAGAAAGCACTAAGCACACAAAGAAAACTTTGTGAACTTTGTGTTTCTTCGTGTTCTTTGTGGTTAGTTCAGGAGAAAGCATGTCCATTACGGTGTTGTTGGGCGCCCAGTGGGGCGATGAAGGCAAGGGCCGCATTACCGATGCGCTGGCCGCCGAGGCCGATGTGGTTGCCCGCTTTAACGGCGGCGACAACGCGGGCCACTCGATCACGATTGGCAAACAAGTCGTCAAGTTGCATCTCATTCCATCGGGCATATTTCGGCCCGAGGTGTTGAACGTGGTGGGAAACGGCGTGGTGTTTAACCCGCGCAACTTGCTCAAAGAAATGGCTGAGGTGCGTGCAGCGGGTATCGCCATCTCGCCGACGAACTTGAAGCTGAGCGAGGCCGCGCACGTGATTCTGCCCGGCCACATCGCGTTGGATGTGGCGCGCGAGGCCACCGGCAAGGCCCAGGGCAGCACCAAGCGCGGCATCGCCTTTGCCTACATGGACAAAAGCAAACGCGAGGGCCTGCGCGCCGGGCTGATGCGCGAGCCGGAGCGCTTTGGCGATGCCGTTCACGCGCATACTCAAGAGGTCAACGCCTCGCTTAAGTTGATGGGGCAACCTGTGTTGGATGCCGATGTGCTGGCGGCGGATTACGCGGCGGCTGCGCAACAGCTCAAACCGCATTTGGCGAACACGTTTGTGGTGATGCGCGATGCGCTGGCGCAAAACAAACGGGTGCTGGCCGAGGGTGCGCAGGCGGTGTTGTTGGATTTAGATCACGGCACATACCCGTACGTCACCTCATCCAATGCAACGATTGGCGGGGTGATGACCGGGCTGGGCGTGCCGCCGCAAGCCATTGGCCGCGTAGTAGGCGTGGCGAAGGCATTTGGCACGCGCGTAGGCCTGGGGCCGTTTGCCACCGAGGTGTTTGACGAGTTGGCCCTGCGCCTGCGCGGCACTGGCGCGAACCCATGGGACGAATACGGCAGCACCACCGGCCGCCCACGCCGCACTGGCTGGCTGGATGCTGTGGCATTGCGTTACGCGGTGCAGATGAACGGCATCACCGAGTTAGCCCTCACCAAGATGGATATTTTGAGCGGCTTTGAAACGCTGAACGTGGCGGTGGCTTATGACTTTCGCGGCGAACAGCTCACCGAGTTCCCGCAAGACAGCGAGGTGCTGGCCCAATGCAAGCCGGTATATGCCGCGCTGCCCGGCTGGGCCGAGGATGTGAGCGGCGCACGAAAGTTTGCGGATTTGCCGACGCATGCGCAGGGCTATGTGGCGCGCCTCGAGGAGATGGTTGGCTGCAAGGCCTCGCTGGTGAGTGTGGGGCCAGAGCGCGAGCAGTTGATTGTGAGGTAGGAATATTGTTCGTAGGGGCCGGTCTCAGACCGGCCCCTACGAACTACTTACTACTAACGCACTGCCCCACGCCTGAACAAGTTCACGGCACCAAGCAACACTACTGCGCCCAGCAACGACACGGCCAACGCCGCTAGGCTGAAGTTGCCCTGGTTAATGGTTCCCACGCCCAGCAGCGGCGAGATGAGCCAACCTGCCACCACCGCGCCCACAATGCCCACGATGATATTGAGCAGCGTGCCCTGCTGGCCGTCCGTCTTCATAATCATGCTGGCCACCCAGCCCAAAATGCCACCGACAATGATCCATACGATAAAACCAATCATGTTGTTTTCTCCTCTTAAAAATAGTTGTATTAACTTCTAACGCGCCACAGCTTTCTTCAGCGTATTGGCCTTCTCTTCCATAAATTCGCGTCCTTGCTCGGTCAGTTCGCTTGCGCGCTCAGCCGCCTCGTTGGCAAGGTCTTCAGCACTGGCATAGAGGGTGTTGGCTTTCTTGTTCACCTGCTTTTGCAAGCGAGTCCCCTCGCGCTTCAGCATGGCCTGCGTTTTCTTGCCCGTCTGTGGGGCGTACCACAGCGCCAGCCCCGCGCCGATGACACCGCCAATCAAGCTGCCCAACAGCAGTCCTGGCCCAAAACCACTGGTCTCGTTTTCGTTATTCATATCCTTATCTATATCCATAGATATATCTCCTTCTCCCCTCTGAATCTTGCTCTTGTTCCCATTCTTGTTCCCATTCTTGTTTCCTATAAGCGTTTTGCTAAAGGTCACCTCGTCTTTTAGTTGGCTCACCAACTGTGCCTCGCGCAACTTGGCGCGCTTGCGCTCCTCGTTGGCCTCCGACACAAAATCGACCACAGCCGTAATCAAAGCGGCTAACAGGATTTTTGAAAGTGGTTTGCTCAATATGCAAATAGCGTAGCGTCCGCACTTGCGGTCGTCCATCGGCCTATTGCTGCTTGTTGTGTCAGACGAGGCGAACGCACTGTGGGTTTTGTCCTACACAAACTTGCAGAGCGCACGGATAGCGATGGCGGTGCAGTTTCTCTACACTGTTTAATCGATGACAGTTGTGCCCCCTCCACAAATTTTGCAGCCCCCTCAGGCATGGACCGCCCGAAAAGTCGCAGCGGCAACATTAACCGTGTTGCTGGTTGCTGTGGCTTTCTGGGCGGCATACCGTTTTCAATATGCCGTGTTCATGCTGTTGGCCGCCATGATGTTGCGCGTCGCCATCAAGCCAGGGGTGGATTGGTTGCGCACGCGGGGCCTGCCTGCCAATTTAAGTGTGCTCATCGTCTTCAGCGGTCTGGCCGTACTGCTCTTTGGCTTGGGCTTGCTGGTTACGCCGCTCTTTGCAGATCAGATTTCTGCGCTGGCTAGCAAGTTGCCGAGCTACTACGCCGATCTGCGCACAACGGCTACGCAGTCCTCAAGTTCAATGCTGCAACAACTGGGCGCTGCGCTGCCTGCGGATTGGATCACGCTGCTGCCAGCATTAAATGGTGCGGTATTGCGCCAAAACACGTCGCTCAGCAGTGTGGCCCCCGCTGCGCAGTTCATCTCCTATTTAGGCTACGGCATTTTCTTGTTCGTCGCCACCCTGATGATGACCGCCTACTGGACGCTGGATGCCGACCGTGTGACACGGGCCTTGCTGATGCGTGCGCCCGAGGCAAAGCGCGAGGGCTGGCGCGAACTGATTGCTGAGTTAGAGGGCAAAGTGGGTGGTTACTTTCGCGGCCAGTTGGTGCTGTGCGGCTTTATCTTCGCTTTGTCTACGGCGGCATTCTTGTTGATGGGTCTGCCGTATGCGTGGGTGCTGGGTCTCATCTCAGGCTTGTTCGAGGCCTTGCCCATGATCGGCCCAGTGCTGGGCCTGCTGCCCGCCTTGCTCATTGCGTTGGCAACTGCGCCCGAGAAAGCCATTTGGGTGGTGCTGGCCGCCATCGTCATTCAACAGATCGAAAACAACTTGCTTGTGCCGCGCGTCATGGATAAGTCCGTCGGCATCAACCCCATCATTTCTATTTTGGCAGTTGCAGCTTTCAGCTTGTTGTTTGGCCTTATTGGCGCAGTGCTGGCCATCCCGGTGGCGGCCATGTTGCAAATTTTGATCGGGCGCTTGTTGTTCAAGTCGTCTGCCGAGGTTGGGGAACTCTCGGCGCAGCTAACTCGCGCCACCTCATCGCGCAGCAAGCTGAGCGTTTTGCGCATGGAGGCGCGTGAGTTGGCCGATGATGTGCGCAAACAAGCACGCAGGGGTAACGTGAGCGTAACAGACGGGGCAACGGAAACAGTCGTAACGGGTGCGGCAGGCGAAGCGGGTATTGAGATTATTAAGAATGTTGATACGGCAGAAGCTCTTGAAGACGAGATTGAAACCCTGGCGCGCGAATTAGATAGCCTGCTCGCCCAAGCCGAATCTGCACAGCAGCCCCATCACCCCAACACAAACGTGCTGGCCCAACCCACAGGAGCGCTGGCATGAGCGCGAACACCGATTTGAAACGTGTGGCCTTGTTCACAGCCATCGCGCTGGGGACAGCCGGTGCGGTGCTATTGGCCTGGCAATTTGGCGGCATTCTGGCGTTGCTGGGTGTGTCGCTGGCGGTGGCGGCCATGGTGCGTGCGCCTGTGGAATGGCTGGTGCGCCGTCGCGTGCCGCAGGGCCTGGCGTTGTTGCTGGTCTATGTTTTGGGTCTGGTCGTTGCTGTGGGTGTTGCGTGGTTTGTGTTGCCCAACTTGGTAAGCGAGTTGCAGAGTGTGGTGCAAGACATGGGCACAGGCTATGCCCGCTTTCAGACGGGCTGGGCACAGGGCACCCGTTTGCAACAAAGCCTGGCCCAGCGTTTGCCCCAACCCAACGAATTGAACGAGTTGATTGGCGCGTTGTCGGGCAGCACCGGTTTGGCGCAATTGGCTCTGGGCGCTACGTTAAACGTGTTCGATGTCGTGGCGCAATCGTTGCTGGTCATCGTCATTAGCTTGTATTGGTCGGCAGACCGGCTGCGTTTCGAGCGGCTGCTGTTCTCGCTGCTGGCCCCGGCCCAACGCGCCCGCGCCCGCAACGCCTGGCGCGAGGTAGAGACCGGGCTGGGCGCATATTTGCGCAGCGAGGTGGCGCAGTGCTTGTTGGCATTTGCCTTGCTCAGCCTGGGCTTCTGGGCGTTGGGCCTGCGCTATCCAATCACCCGCGCACTGGTCGCCGCGCTGGCCTGGCTGTTTCCCTTGGTGGGCGGCGCGCTGGCGTTTATCCCGGTTTTGTTGATTGGGCTGTTTATTAACCCAACGCTGGCCGTTGTTGCTGCGCTCTACACGTTTGCGGTGTTTGCGTTTTTGGAGTTTATCGTCGAGCGCAAGTTATACCCACGCGAGCGCTATGGCTCGGTGTTGGTGTTGCTGATCACCCTCATCATGGTCGAGGCGCTGGGGATTGTGGGCCTGCTGATTGCGCCGCCGTTGGCTGCCGCCATGCAAATTGCGCTGACTGAGTGGCTGCGGCCCGTGCCGGTGGTGGCCGCGCAACAAGCAGGCGCATCGCTATCTAGTTTGAAGGTGCGTTTGGCTGAAGCACAGGCCACGTTGGATCAACTCGAGGCCCCATCCCCCAGCACCAAAAATATGCTGGAACGATTGAGCAACTTGATGGCTAAGGCCGAGAGTAATGACCTGTGGGTCTCGGCTGAGCCGCATTAAAAGAGGCCCCGAGCTAATTTCTAATTGACATTGCTGCGCGCCGCTTCTGCAATGCGCTCGGCGCGGCGTTGGGCGTCGGCGATGATGGCCTCGGCCCGCTCGCGCGAATCTTCTACAACGCGCTGCCCCTGAGCAATGGCATCTTCACCGGCTTTGGTGAGCTGTTCGCGCGTTTGCTCGCCACTTTGTGGGGCAAACAACAGCGCTGCGGTGGCGCCTGGCCCGTGACCAGGTTGGTGAGCAGCGTGACGAAGGCCAGCGCCGACGATGAATTTTGTGGTGTTGTTCATGTGAAATGTTTGTTAGTTTGGCTGCGAAGCAACCAGCCCCGAAAGCGCCTTGACGATATCGGGCAATTGATCGAACTCGCGTGATTTATCCAGGAACGCATATGCGCCCAATCGCCGGGCCGCTTCTCGGTAGGCGCGGTCAGATAAGTTGGTCAGCATCACCACATGCACATGTGGCCGGGTTTGCTTAATCCACCTCAACACATCAATGCCATTGTGCTGTTCCAACGTGCCGGGCAAGCCGATATCGAGAATGACGACCTGGGGCTCGGCTTCGGTAATGGCTTCTAAGGCCGAGCGCACATCATTGGCTAGACCAATGATGCCGACCAGCCCCGTCTCGACCAACAACTCGACGATGTGCTCCCGCATGATCAGGGCATCATCCACAACCAAGACGTTTAGCTTGTCATTTTGTAGTGCTACGGGTAGTTGCATAAAAATCGGTGAGGCAATGGTGTTCATCATGAGTTGTTGTCTGGCATACAAATGCAACAGCAGCGTCATCTTGAAAACAAGATGACGCTGCTGCGACGGTTACATCTTCGACTTGATGTTGTCCGCTGCCTTCTGCACATCGTCCTTCACATTCTGGGCGGTGGCGCTAAAACGGCCAGAGAACTCGTTCCACTTCTTCTCAGCCTCTTCGCGGGTGTAGCCATAGCGCTCTTGCAAGATGCCCGATGCTTTGGTGGCGTCGCCTTCAATCACCATCATGTCGTCATCGGTCAGCTTGCCGAAGCTCTTCTTCACATCACCTTTAATCTGGTTCCACTTGCCTTTCAAAATATCCGTGTTCATGGGTTTACCCTCCTCGGGTTGAATAGCCGCTGCTGATTGACTAACGCAGCTCTGCGGATAAGCGGCTTGGATTGAGCAGAGCTAACAGTTTCGGTCTGCCACTCGCACTGGGGGTAGCAAGAAGCAAACCGTGCAAATAGAGTAACGAACCCTGCATCTCGAAGATATCAGCGGCAGACGAGTGTTTATGTCGGATATTGGGTAAGGGAGTCCGCATTTGTCCTACAGGCACGTCCATCAAACACTTCAAGAATCTTCCTAAAGGTTGCTCAAACGGGCCAAATGCCTGCAAGTTCAACCTGTTGCAACGCTGCCACGTAAGCACAGCCATACAAAAAACGCTCCCGTATTTCTACGGGAGGCGCTTTTTTGTGATACTGATTTCAGTGGAAGCGTTGCATGCAACGCCTCTGCTTTTACGTTAGCAAGCGCGTGTAAACCACCAGCCGCTGGCTGTAGTTGCGCGTCTTCGCATTCCATGATCCAAAACACATCCCGGTGCTAACAAGAAAGCCAATAAGGCTTGTTACAAAACGTTTTTGTCTCATCATTCCTTTGTCTTATGTCGCACATTTAATGGGTTGGCGCACAAAGCCTACACGCGTCAAAGCGCTACGCGCCAATTTGTGAAGGTTGTATTGCATGCCCAGGCATTGCATGCCCAGGCCAGTGCTGCTGCGCTCCCATCTCAATCGCCAGCCGCGCCGAGAGCTGTGCCAGCGTCGATTCTGCGCCCTGGTTGCGGTTCACGCCCTCGGCAATCAACGCATCAAAACAGCCGCCGGTCGTTTTGTCATACAGCAGCACACCCAAACGGTTGCGACCATAGAACCACTCCAACGCGCGTTGGGCTTGCGCGCCGTGGCGCGGCTCGTTAAGCACGCGTTGCGCCACCAACAGCGCCTCTACCATACACGCTGCATCAATCGGCTGCTGATCAAAGCTGGCCGGTTCGGTGCCTTGCTCATACCAGCCATCCTGCCCAATCAAATCCAGTTGCCCATTCGTAAAAACTAATTCGATTAGGAATTCGAGGCTGCGCCGACCGATGTCCAAATAACGCATATTGCCGGTCAACGCACCTGCTATCAGCATAGCCTGCGGCAGCGTGGCATTGCCATAGGTCAGCGATTGCTCGAACCACTGCCATTCACCCTTCGCCACTTGCCCAAACAACCCAGCCAGATACGCGGCACTTCGTTCAATTTGTTCCAGCATGGGCTTGGCATTGCGGTTGGCGGCATGCGCTTCGGCGCAACCCAGAATGGCCGATGCAACGGCACGCGGCGAAGTCAGCGCATCAATTTGCGGCTTGGCGCGGTCAAACATCCACATGGCAGCATCGCGCATGCCCGCCTCCGGCGCGTGGTGTACGCCATAGCCCAGCGCCCACAGCGCCCGCCCGTTGGAATCGGGCGAGCCTGCGTCTTCCAGCCAGCGCCGGTCGTAACCCGCGAAGTTGCGGAAAACGCCATCCTCGCGTTGGGCGTATACCATGAATGC
>JAYTNY010000548.1:0-9904 GCA_043748055.1 Roseobacter sp. | reverse complement strand
TGGGCACGCTCAGGGTTTGCTTGCCAATCGTCACCTGTCGTTCCTGCATCACCTCCAATAGTGAGCTTTGCACTTTGGCGGGTGCGCGGTTAATTTCGTCGGCCAGCAGCACATTTACAAATATTGGCCCTGGCTCGGTCACAAATTCGCTGGTGCGGGTGTTGTAGATGCGCGTGCCAGTCACATCGGCGGGCACCAAATCTGGGGTGAACTGTACGCGCCCAAACGTGCCACCCATCACCTGCGCCAAAGACTTAACGGTGAGCGTTTTGGCCAGCCCCGGCACGCCCTCGATGAGGACATGCCCGCGCGCCAACAGCGCCACCACCAAGCGCTCCAGCAATAAATTCTGCCCCACAATCACGCGTTTCATCTCCGCAAACATGCCGTCTACCTGCGAGGGCGTAATGACAGGCGACAGTATTGTGGTGGCATTGCGCTGCGGTTGTGCGCCGCCAATCACCGTGGGCAGCGGGCGGTTGGGTGTGTTGATTGGGCGTGTGCCGGGGTCTTGGGTCATTGCCCCAAACTATACGCGCTTTACGGCCAGTGTGCCGCTGTAGCCAAACAAACGGCCAAATAGCGGATGGCTAATTACCACCTCGGTCTGCACTCGTGTCTCGTCCACCGCGCGCTCAATCGCCACCGTGTGGATGTTGAACAGCCCCGGCAGCGCCACGCGCCTGCTGCCAAAAACAGCGTATTGCGCCCCTTGCGCTGTTTGCGTCAGCGTGCGCCCGTCGGCGCTCACCTCAACGTGCAGCGTCACGCCAATGTTGGGCGGCTGGTTAAACATATCTAAAACGCAGCCGGGGCTGTTGCGTGGGTCGGCGTGCGTTAGGGTGTAGCTGAGTTGTGTGCCGCTGGCGTAACGAAACTCGCGGTGCCATTCAAAACACGGCACATCCACTCGGAGGTTGCCAATCTTCGGGAGGATGGTTCGGTTGCGCACCATCACTGGCACAGCCTTGCCGTTCTTGGGCGAGAACGGAATCAACGGGCGCGCCCACTCAAAACGATTCCAGCAGTCCATCTCGCCTTGCACCAACACCGTTTCGCCAGGGGCCACGTCGTAGTGCAGTTTGAGGGCGGGCGCGAGGCGGTCAAAATCTGCCCCCAACACCACACGAAAAAGCGATTGCATGCCCGCGAGTGTATGGGCGCAGGTGAGGCTTGGATGAGACAATGGTACGCATGATCAAAGTGGTGACCGATTCGACCGCCGATATTGCTCCGGATGTCGCTGCGCGGCTGGGTATTACGGTGGTGCCTATGCTGGTGAATATTGACGGCACGATGTATGAAGATGGCGTAAACCTGACCCACGAGGCGTTTTACAGCAATCTGCCCAACTACAAAGAGGTACCCAAGACTGCCGCCAACTCGCCGGGGGTGATGGCCGATGCGTACCGCAACACCGGCGCAGACCAAGTCATCTCGATCCACATCGCCCGCAAAGTGAGCGGTGTGTGCAACGCCGCTGATGTGGCTGCCGCTGATGTGAAAGATGAAGGCATTGAGGTGCGCGTAATTGACTCCAACACCATGACGCTGGGTATGGGCTGGCAAGCCATGGCCGCCGCCGAGATGGCCCAGCGCGGCGCAAGCCTGGACGAGATTGTGCGCGAGATCGAAACCATGCGCACAAAAATCCGGCTAGTGGCGATGGCCGACACGCTGAAGTATTTGCGCAAGGGTGGCCGTGTCAGCGCGCTCAACGCCACCGTCGGCGAGTTCCTTCAGGTCAAGCTGATGATCGAACTCAAAGACGGCGTCATCAGCATGTTCGACCGAGTGCGCACGCGTGGGCGCGGGCTAGACCGCGTAATAAGCGAAGTGCGCAAGACAGCGGGCGAAACCGGTGGCCTAAAAAAGATGGGCCTGATTTACACCAGCGGCGAAATGCAGCCAGACTTGGATAGGGTGCGTTCGCAGTTGAGTGATCTCGCGCCGTTCGACCCCGCCGAGTCTGTGCTGGTCACGCCCATCATCGGCACTCACTTTGGCCCGCTGGGGCTGGGTGTGGTGATGCTAATCGGCTGAACCGCTCCAAGATCGGCACGATCCTTCCTCCATATCCCAGTATCTTCGCCGCCGCCCGCTCTACCATCCCTTGCAAAAACCTTACCCCTTCTTCGCTAAATCGTTCATCCAATCCTTGTGGCGCTATAGCGCAAAAATACGAAGGCCAAGTTTTGGCACATTGCGTTTTCTGGGCTTGTTTATTCCCATTAAGCGTTCTGTAATAAATGGCTTCTACTATCATTTTGCTACTGTGATGAGATCGACTGATGAATGAAAAAAATACATGAACAAGGAGATTGCATGAAACAAACCAAACTATGGGCTGCACTGGCCCTGGCAACCGTGTTGTTAGCAGCATGCGGCGGTCAGACCGCAACCAAGACCGAACCAGCGCAACCCGCTGCACAAGTAGAAGCGCCGCAAAAGGCCGCACCCGCGCCTGCACAGGCTGCGGCACCCACCGAGGCCCCCGGCGCAGCCAAGACCGTCGCCAAACCCCTCTTCATAGACTTTTACGCACCCTGGTGAAGTACCTGCATGGCAATGAAGCCGACCGTGAGTCGGCTCGAAAAAGAGTTTGAGGGCAAAGTGGAGTTCCAAGCCTTGAACATAGATGAGACCAGCAAGGACGTTTTTGAGAAATACAAATTTATCGGTCAGCCGCAGTTTGTGATCGTGAGTAGCAACGGCAACATTGTTTCTTCGCGCAATGGCGCGCAAAAATACGAGGAACTAAAAGCCGACATTGAGAAGGTGTTGGCAATGCCGTAGGCTTGCATCGTTCGATCACATCACATTTCGGCGGGGGCTGGTCTTAGACCAGCCCCTACATATTTAAGACACAAGTATTCAAACATGGGCAAAACACGCATCCTCATCGTAGACGACGAACCCAGCGTGCGCGAGGTGGCGCAGCGCTATTTGGAGCGCGATGGCTACACCGTCACCACCGCCACCACCGGCACCGAAGGCTGGCAGATGATTGACGGCGCGGGCAACGGCGGCAAAGACAAATTTGATTTGGTGGTGTTGGATGTGATGCTGCCCGGCATCGATGGCTTTGATATTTTGAAGCGTGTGCGCGCCAACAGCGATCTGCCCATCATCATGCTCTCGGCCCGCACCGAGGAACTGGACCGCGTAACCGGCCTGGAGCGCGGTGCCGACGATTACGTGCCCAAGCCATTTTCTCCCCGTGAGCTGGTCTCGCGGGTGAAGGCCGTGCTGCGCCGCACGCAGCCCTTCACGCCTTCAACGGATAAGGAACTCACCCTGGCAGGCATCAGCTTAAAACCCGACACCCGCCTGGTGGTTGTGGATGGCAAAGAAAAAGAGCTGACCGTAAAAGAATTCGATTTGCTGTGGTTTTTGATGCGCCACCCACGCCAGGTGTTTAGCCGCGAACAACTCTTAGAGCAAGTGTGGGGTTTTGCCGATTACATTGACCTCAGCACCGTCACGGTTCACATGCACCGCCTGCGCGAGAAAATTGAGCCAGACCCCGCCAAGCCCGCCCGATTGATGACCGTGTGGGGCGTGGGCTACAAGCTGGCGGCGGAGGAGTGAATGGGGAATGGGGATTAGTGATTACCTAATCACCAACCCCTAATCCCCACTCACTAGCAAAATGCAACGCCAAATTCGCTTCCTCCTCATTCTCGGCCTCGCGCTCATCGTCGGCGCGGGCATGATCTTTGTGGTGTTTCGGCCACCCCAGAACGAGTGGCCGCTGTATGCGCTGCTGCTGTGCATCCCGGCGGGTATGGCGGTGGTGTCGTCGGTGATTGCCCGCAAGCAGGGCTGGTGGCGGCGCTTTGGCAGCGTTACGGTGGCGTTGGTGTTCACCTGCGCGCTGGGTGCAGGCATGATCTTTATCACGCTATTGATTACGACGAGTTTGATGTTCATCAGCGCGCACGATGCCAGCCTGTCCATCGTCATCGTCTTGTTCGCGGCGGCGGTCAGCATGGCCTTTGGCTATCTGGTTGCGGCCTCGCTGAGCGATGGCATTGGCGACATTGCCCGCGCGGCCAAAGCCGTGCAAAGCGGCGACCTAACCGCCCGTGCCGACGACGGCGGCGGCAAGGACGAAATTGCCCGCCTCGCCCACGCCTTCAACGAGATGGCGGCCCAACTGCAACACGTGCGCGACCAGGAGATTAAGCTGGACCAGATGCGGCGCGATTTAATTGCCTGGGTCTCGCACGATCTGCGCACGCCGCTCACCGGCATCCGCGTGCGGGTAGAGGCGCTGGCCGATGGCGTGGTGCAAGAGCCAGCCGAGGTGCAACGCTATCTGGCGACCATCCAAAACGACACGCAAGCGCTAAACAGATTAATAGACGATTTGTTTGAGTTGGCGACGATTGACGCAGGTGGCCTAAAGTTGCATAAGATGCCGGTGGATATGGCCGACTTAATCAGCGACACAATTGAGACCATGAGCGTGATCGCCAAGAACAAAGGCGTGGCCTTGCACGGGGATGTGGCCGCCAACCTCGGCTTGGTTTCCGTCAGCCCGCAGCATATTCAGCGCGTGCTCAACAATCTCATTAGCAATGCGTTGGCCCACACGCCACAGGGCCAGGTAAGTGTGCGCGCTTTTCGTGCGCCCGGGCAACTGTGTGTTGAGGTGAACGACACGGGCGAAGGCATTGCGCCCCAAGATGTGCCGCATGTGTTCGACCGGTTTTACCGAGGGGAGCGGGCGCGCACGCGCGGAGCCAGCAGCAGCGGCAACGCCAAAGGCATGGGGCTGGGGCTGGCGATTGCGCGTGCGCTGGTAGAAGCACACAGCGGCGCGATTGCGCTGAGCAGCGAGTTGGGCAAGGGCACGCAGGTGAAAGTGGTGCTGCCTGCGTAAAAAACACGGGAAATAAAACGCAGAGGGTGCAAAGAAGACGCGGAGACCGCAGAGGTTTATTATTTCTCTGCGTAGCTCTGTGCCTTCTCCGCGTCCTCTGCGTTCAGATACAAAAACCAGTGTGCTGCACCCTATTGCGTTTCGCCATCAGCCGCGTGTGCTTAGTACGCCCGGCCCGGTTGGCCCCGGCGAACCGCCATCCGGCTCGATGCTGATGCCGAAATTGGTGTAGGTGCCAAATGGCCTGGGAGCCATGATGAGCACGGTGGCCGTGCCGTCTTCGCTCACAATCTTAAACATCGCGCCGGTGTCGCGGGTGTTATCTGGGTAAACCAGCCAAAGCTGGTAAATGCGGTTGGCTTCCAGCACAGGCAAATCCCACGTCTCCAGAATGCCGATGTTGCTATTGGGTTTGTAGCGAATGCGGCCTGTGGCGTTCGGCGCGGCGGGTCTGGCTTTTAGCTTCACCGACACCGCCGAGGTATCGGTGATGAGGTCCAACGCTTGCCGTTGCGCAGCGCGTTGGTTCGAGAGTTGCACCACCCGATAACCCAATCCACCCACCCCCAACGCCGCAACCAGCACGGCGGCGGCCAGCGCAAAACGCGGCACGGCAATGCCCCGCGTCAAGCTTTCCCACAGCCCGGCCTTGCTCTTGGGTTGTGGGGGGGTGATGGGGCTTGCGCCGATGCGCGTGAACAGATCGGCCTTCATAGCCGTTGGCAATTCAAGCTGCGGCTCGGCTTGGGTTAGGCGCGACAAAGCGCGCTGGTGTTCGGCCAGCTCGGCGCGCAACTCGGCGGAGGCTTGCAATTGCGCCTCAACCGCGTTGCGTTCGCTCTTATCCAGCGCACCCAATGCATACGCTCCCAATAATGTTCGTGTTTCTTCTTGCGACATCCCACTCATTTCACTCACCACTTACGAATACCAATCACTAATCACAATTCACAACTCTGCTCTACTACCAATAACGATAAACCTACGCTGTTTAGATTTACTCAACTTTAGCCAACATCCCGCAACCATTCACGCAGTTTCTCCATAGCCAGACGTACACGGGTTTTGACCGTGCCCAGCGGCAGCCGCAATTGTGCAGCAATGTCGCTTTGGCTGAGGCCGTGATAATAGGTCAACACAATCACATCGCGCTGTTCGGCGGGCAAACGGCTCAGCACGGTCAACCACTCGCGCCAGGCCGTTTCGTGGCCCTGGGTGGGGTCGGGAATCTCAGGGAAATCATCGTCATCTACAGACGACATCTGAGCATCTTTGTAGTGCTTGTCGTGGCGCACCCGGTCTATGGCGGCGCGGTGGGCAATGGTCAGCAGCCACGAGCCAAAGTTGCCGGTGTCGTAGTGATACTGCTCTGGGTGCGACCAGACTTTCATAAACGTGTCCTGGGTCACTTCCTGGGCCGCCGTGTTCTCGCCCAACATCATGGCGATGTGCGAGTAGACACGGCGAGCATACAAGTCATATAACTCGCTTAACGCATCTTTTGCATCTCTCGCATTGTTATGGCGCTGTTGGATGCGGTGAAGCAGAGCTTGCTCGTGGCTCGTAGCACTCATGAGTTGAGGGATTGTAGCAAGTGGACAGATTTCCGGTTAATTCGCCAGCCTGGCGACTAAAGTCGCGGCTACACAAAGCGAAGTCGGCCTACGCCGACTGGGTATCCAGCCCGCGCAGGCGGGCTTTGCCGCAGAGTAGCTGCGACTTTAGTCGCCAATGCATACGTCATCAAAGCAAATAGCGCAGCAACAACGTCGCCAGCCCCAGCGAGAACACAAACCCGCAGCAATCCGTAAACGTGGTGACGACGACGGCGGAAGCCAATGCCGGGTCGAGCTTGAGCTTGAGCAGCAGAAACGGAATGGCCGTGCCCGCGAAACCCGCCACCACAAGGTTGCCCACCATCGCAAGCGCAATCACCAAACCCAGCACCGGTTTGCCTTGCCACACGGCCACGCCCGTGCCCACCAGCAGCGCCAGCGCCAACCCTTGCAGCAGGCCAATCCACATCTCCTTCAAAATAATCGGCCAGGCATCGCTCAGTTCGGCCTCGCCGGTGGCCAGGCCGCGCACCAAAATGGTGATGCGTTGGGTGGCCGCGTTGCCGCCCTGCCCCGCCACAATGCTGGGCAGCGCCGCCAGAAACGGCAGCGCATCCACCGTGCCGGTGAACAGGTTGTAGACCCAGGCTGCTAAAAACGCGGTGAACAAATTGACGATGAGCCACGGCACGCGCTTCTTCATCGAAACCAAGATGGGGCTAAACACGCGCTCCTCGTCGCTGACACCGCTGAGGCGAAAGGTGTCTTCGGTGGCTTCTTCTTCGATCACGTCCACGATGTCATCGGCAGTGATGACACCCACGAGGCGTTGCTGCGCATCCACAACGGGCAGCACCAAAAAGCCATAGCGGTGGCGCAGGCGCGCACACTCCTCTTGGTCGGTGCCTACGGGTACAGAAACTACGTCGGGGTTCATCAACTCGCGCAGCAGCGTGGTGGGCTTGGCCGTAATCAACATGCGCAACGAGACGATGCCGACTAGATGCCGATCTCGATCCACCACATACAAGTAGTACGCGGTCTCGTTGTTCGGCCCCCATTCGCGTAACGCATTAATCGCGTCGCCTGCGCTCATCTCTGGGCGCAGCGCCAAAAAGCTGTTGGTCATCAGGCCACCCGCGCTTTCGTCGGGGTAGATGAGTAATGCGCGCACATCGTCGGCGGCTTCGGTGTCCATCTCGGCCAGCACGCGCTGCTGTCGCTCCTGCGAGAGATCGCCGATCACATCGGCGGCGTCGTCCGGCTCCATCTCGTCCAGAATCTCGCCCAGCGATTCATCATCTACGCGTTGAGCAAGCGCGTTCTGGTCGTCCTCGTGCAGCTCCACCAAAATGTCTGCGCCGGTTTCGGGGCTGAGGCGCGGCAACAGCTCGGCCTGCGCCTCAACCTCCAGCTCGTCGAAGACCTCGACCTTGTCGTCGTCTTCCAATGCTTCTAGTGTGTTGAGGGCCAAGCCGACGTCGTTGCGCTCTAGCGCATCTTCAATCGTTTCTACAGCCTGGTCTCTTTGCTCTTGTTCCAGTTCTTTCTCACGTTCCAACTCAGCTTGCTCTGGCATGTTGCCCTCCCACAGTGGCTTTGCCCCGAAGCACACGAAGATGCACGAAGAGACGGGGCTTACAAGCCTTGATGTCGTTTTCGATTTACATGGGTAGGGGCGCAGCAATGCGGCGCCCCTACGGCATCTGTTGCGAAACGACATCGAAGGGCAGCCATCTTCGTGCCCCTTCGTGTTCTTCGTGGCGACGAAAAACAGAAACGGGCGCAGCACACATCGGGCTAAGAAGCCAAACCATGATGTGAGCTGCGCCCGCGCCAATGCAAAGCATTGCACTGAAGGCGCCGACAAACCTTGCGGCTTGTAAGTTACATGACCTTCAGCACAATCCCCTCTCTTTTTGGAATCTCAAGTTGCGTAAGTGATCCATTGGCGGTGTGGTGTACGCCCTTTCCCCCAAAGACGACCTTGAGCGTGGCACCATCGGGCAGCACCTCTTTGGTAACAATGTTGATGTGGGCTGCTTGCGAAGCAGAGTTTAACGCAACAATGAGCTTTTCATCACCGCTGTTGCGGTAATACGCCACCGCTTTCCCTTCGGCAAACAACACGCGGAAGTCTCCGGTGCGCAGGGCCACGTATTTTTTGCGCAAGGCAATGCAGCGTTTTACATAGTCGCGCAGTGTGTGGTTCCACGTTGATTCGTTCCAATCAAAGCTGCGCCGGTTGTCGGGGTCGCGGCCACCCTCCATGCCAATTTCATCGCCGTAATACACGCTGGGCGCGCCGGGGTAGGTCATCAGCGCCAACGTGGACAACTTAAAGGTGCTGAGGTCGTGCTTGGCAATCGAAAGAAAGCGCGCGGTGTCGTGGCTGCTCAGCAAGTTCATCTGCACTTCGTTGATGGCGCGGTCGTACAAACCCAGCGTGATGTTGAGCGCGTAGGCGAAGCCGGATGCGTCCAACTCTGGGATGGGCGCGTAGCCTACACCGGCGCCCACTTGCGGATCAATCTTGCCATCCGCAAAAAAGCCCAGGCAGGCTTTGGTAAACAAGTAGTTCATCACTGCATCGAACTGGTCGCCTTGCAACCAACGCTGCGCCTCGTGCCAAATCTCACCGACGATGTAGGCCTCGGGGTTAATATTTTTTACGCGGCTGCGAAACGCCTGCCAAAAGCTGTCGTCGGCGATCTCGGCGGGCACATCCAAGCGCCAGCCATCAATGCCCTGCTTCAACCAATACTCGCCCACGCTCAGCAAAAATTCGCGCACGGCGGGCACGTCGGTGTTGAACTTGGGCAGTGCCGGGATGCCCCACCAGCATTCGTAATTGGCTTTGCCGTGATAGGCATGCACCGGGAAACCGTGAAAGTAAAACCAGTCTTTGTAAGGCGAGTCCGCGCCGTTTTCCAGCGCGTGGCTGAACTGATAGAAGCCTCGGCTGGCGTGGTTAAACACGCCATCCAGAATGACTTTCATGTGGCGTTTGTGCGCGGCTTTCAGTAACGCTTGCAAGGCTTCGTCGCCGCCCAAAATCGGGTCTACCCGAAAATAATCTTGGGTGTGGTAGCGGTGGTTGGCCGTGCTTTGGAAGATGGGGCAGAGATACAGCGCGTTCACGCCCAAGTCTTGCAAATAATCCAGCTTTTCAACCACGCCCAGCAAGTCCCCGCCCTTAAAGCCGTGGTGGGTGGGTTTGCTATCCCACGGCTCCAGGTTAGCGGGCTTGTGAACACGGCTGCTTTGCGCAAACCGATCTGGAAAGATTTGATAAAAGATGGCGTGTTTGACCCAGGTGGGGGTTTGAATCGACATGATAGAGATTTGGAGATTAGAGATTAGAGATTAGCGTGACGAGCAAGGCCGCAACCAGCGCGCCTATGACGGAGGAGATGAAGTTCACCCAATCGTTGTTTAGCCACTTCCAGCCACGGATTAG
>JAYTNY010000547.1:0-6597 GCA_043748055.1 Roseobacter sp. | reverse complement strand
GCCCAACGCATCACCATCTGGCTGAACCCGTGGGCTGACGCGCAGAACACCTCATTTCAAATTGTGCAGTCGCTCATCGCCATTGCCAATGGCGGCGTGTTTGGGCAAGGCTTGGGCCAGGGCCGCCCCGATTTTGTGCCCGCCGTGCATACCGACTTCCCCTTCGCCGCCATCAGCGAAGAGCTAGGGCTGATCGGCGCAATCGTCGTCATCGCTTTGTTCGCAGTGTTGGTATTGCATGGCTGGCACATTGCGCAGCACAACAAGAGTGCCTATGCGCAATTACTGGCGGGCGGCTTGGCGGTCTCAATGGCGCTGCAAGTGTTCGTCATCCTCGGTGGCAATTTGGGTCTGGTGCCGCTCACCGGCGTCACGCTGCCGTTTGTCAGCTACGGCGGCTCGTCGCTGCTGGTGCAATTTGTTTCGATGGGGCTGCTGGTGCGGATTGAAACCAGTCAAGCCAGCCAAAAAGAGCTAGGGCCCTACCCGGCACGCGCACTGGCTTCGACCATCCACCTCAAGCGGTTGTGCGCAGCCTTGTTTGCGCTGTTAGCGCTGGCGACCAGTTATTGGAGCGTGGTGCAAACCGATGCGTTGGTGAACCGCAATGACAACCCGCGACGAATTACAAAATAGATTTCATTCATCACCTGCACCAACTCATCCAGCGGTAATGGCGTTGCCGAGATCGCGGAGTTGGGATCGAGTCATTCAATCACCTCAAGGCTGAGCAAATTTCAATGTCTTCTGAATTTGCTCTTGCATGGCAGTCAGATCAATCCACAACTACTTCCGCTTCTTCCACGTCCCGTTATCCGCAGGCGGCAGCTTGGGTTGGTCGTCCCCCAGCCCACCCCCAAACATGCTCTTGAGTTGATTGAGCAGGTCGGGGTTGCCGTCCAAATCCAGAAAATCCAGCATGCTGCTTTCATCGGGGATTTCCAACCCTTCAACTGGGAAGCTGAGTTCGATGCTGGCCCCGCCATGCACAGTTGGCAACGCATAAGTCTTGGTTGCGGGCACCAAGTCATCTTCGTCAGCCTTCATCTCCTCGTAGGCAAAACTTGGCAAGACGCGAAACACCGCCGCCGCCATCGCAATTTCATCGGCGGTAGGCGAGGTGATGCCCGTTTCCATGCTGTAACGCATGGGCGCAAGATAGGTGTTGCGGTCGGGCT
The DNA here is from genome assembly GCA_043748055.1 of Roseobacter sp. Classification (GTDB taxonomy): domain Bacteria; phylum Chloroflexota; class Anaerolineae; order J036; family Brachytrichaceae; genus JANMVQ01. Next base: position 5,419 of record JAYTNY010000547.1, on the reverse strand, counting down.
TGGCCCACTTGTATTTTTTAATCGCCGCCAGGTCCGCATCCAATGCACCTTCTTTGGGGCCAAACGAGAAATTCATCGCCCGCGTCGTCGTCAACGCCGCCATCGGGTCATCCGGGTCTTCCACGTTCAAGGTTGCGTTCAAATCTTCAACTGATTCATAGATCGCCAAGCCAAACTCCTGCCCGCCCATGCCCATGATTGAGACGAAGTAATCTTGGCCCGGCTCAACATCTGGCTGCGGGGAATAGCGCACCCGAACAATTTCCAGGTTATCCAGGTCGTCCCATACCTTGTGCTTAAAAAACTGGGCCGAGGCATCAAACAGCTCGGCTAGCATGGGCGCCTGCACGCCCGCAATCTCCAACAGTGGCAGCCGCGAATCTTTGGGCTGCGAGACTTGGTCGAACATCTGCAAAAACTGGTCGATGGGCGTCAGCTCCGGGTGATAGTTCACCTCTACATCGGCCTCTGCAAACACTGGCTTCAATTGCTCCACCAGCGCCACATCATCAATCAAAATGCGCTGCGGGCGCATCGGCTCCAAGTCTTCTTGAATGCTGCTGAACTCGGCAGGCGCATCGTGCATGGGCGCAACCATGGCTTTGGTTAGCACATCGGCCACGTGGGCTGCATCGGGCTTAGCCTCCACCGTCAAATCAAACGAGCGGGTCGCCTGTTCCGTCGCGTCCATCACCATGACAATGTAGGGCTGCACGGCCTCATCGTCGTCGCCAATCTTCATGCTGGTGGGCCGCGCCGAACACAACCACACCGATTCGGTCTGCTTGAGCTTCACCAACTTCGCCAATTCTTTTCGGTCTAAATGTGTCATACAAATCTCCTCAAAAGCACCAGGTTGATGCGTAAAGGCTGGTCTGAGACCAGCCCCTACGCATCAACCTTTCCCCAATTCCACCGCACGCTCATACGCCGCAACAAACGCATCGTCTATCACGGTACGCAACCCGCCGCGCTCCAACTCAGCCAAGCCCGCCGCCGTGGTGCCGCCTGCGCTCGTCACCTGGTTGCGCAAAATCGCCGGGTGCGTCTTGGATTGGATGGCGTACTCCACGCTGCCCTTCAACGTCTGCAACACCAGCTTCTCGGCCACCGAGCGCATAAAGCCCAAATGCACCGCCGCGTCAATCATCGCCTCGATGATTAGGAATACATAGCCCGGCCCGCTGCCGCTCACGCCGGTCACCATGTCTATGTAATGTTCACTCGGCACCTGCACTTCCTCACCCATCGCCCGCAAAATGGCTTGGGTTTGGGTGATCTGGCTCGCGCTCACGTTGTCGGTCGCCGTCCACCCACTCATGCCCAGGCCAATTTGGGCAGGCGTGTTGGGCATCACGCGCACAACCGGCTGGTCGGTGCTCAGGCTCTCCCGAATGCTGGCAATCGTCGTGCCCGCCATGATGGAGATAACCAACGCCGACGGCGACAGGGCCGCTTGCATGGGGCGCATGGCCTCGGCGGCAAACTGCGGCTTAACAGCCACTACGACCAAAGTCGCAGCCTGCACCGCCTCGGCGTTATCTGATGTGGTGCGCACACCATATGTGGCGCGCAACTCGTCGCAACGTTGCTGCACTGGCTCGGCCACTGTAATCTGATCGGGTGTCGCCGTGCCCGAAGTAATCAGGCTTTTGATGATGGCTTCGCCCATCACCCCGCCGCCAATAAACGCAATTGAACCTAATGACATGAAATCCTTTCACGACTGGGATTCCAGGCTTTAGCCGGTTAGTAACTTGCCTTTGACTAAATGGCGAGCAGGGTAAGTAACCAGCTAAAGCCTAGAATCCAGAAGATACGAGCAAAATTTTTACGTCGCCTATAATAACCGCCGTCAGGGGACACGAATTATGGCAAGTATTATTGACCGAATCCTCGGCTTGTTTTCGCTGGACTTGGGCATCGACCTGGGCACGGCCAACACCCTGGTGTCGGTTCGCAACAAAGGCATCGTCATCAACGAGCCAAGCTGGGTGGCGGTGAACCGCAAAACCCGCCAGGTTCTAGCTGTAGGTGCCGAGGCCAAAGAGATGGTGGGCCGCACCCCTGCCAAAATCGTCGCCATTCGCCCTCTGCGCGACGGTGTGATCTCGGACTTTGAAATTACCGAGGCCATGCTGGATTACTTCATCCGAAAGGCCCACCAGCGCAGCGTGCTAAACGTGCCGCGTCCGCGTGTGGTCATCGGCATTCCCAGCGGCGTCACCGAGGTGGAAAAGCGCGCAGTGTATGACGCAGCCATGAGCGCTGGTGCGCGCGAGGTCTTTCTCATCGAAGAGCCGATGGCCGCAGCCATTGGCGCAGGCTTGCCCGTCACAGAGGCGCACGGCTCGCTGGTCGTAGACATCGGCGGCGGCACCACCGAGGTAGCCGTGTTCGCCCTCGGCGGCATCGTGGTCTCGCGCTCTATTCGTGTAGCAGGCGATGAGATGGACGAGGACATCATCAACTACGCCCGCCAAAAATATAACCTGCTGATCGGCGAGCGCATGGCCGAGAAAATTAAGATCGCCATCGGCTCGGCCTTCCCCCTGCCCGAAGAGAAAACCATGACCCTGCGCGGGCGCAACTTGGTGACGGGTTTACCCGAAGCCGTCGAAGTCTCCTCAATTGAAGTCCGCGAGGCGCTCTCCAACTCGGTCAACACCATTGTGGAAACCGTGCGCGCTACGCTGGATGAAACGCCGCCGGAGTTGGTGGCCGACTTGATGGAGACTGGCATTGCGATGGCCGGGGGCGGCAGCATGCTGCAAGGCTTGGTCGAGCGCATCGCCGACGAGACCAATATTCACACCTGGCTGGCCGAAGACCCGTTAACCTGCGTAGCCCGCGGCGCAGAAGCCGTGCTGCAAAACCTAGATGACCTGAAGCAAGTGTTGGTGGGCCTGGAGCGCAACAGCACCGCACGCAACCCCTCCGCTGGCACCGGCATCCAACGCGTTGGATGAAATGCAAAATGAAGAATGAAAAATGGAGAAATGGCTTGCGCCGCCCTATTTCTTCATTCTCCATTCTCTATTCTCCATTCGCATGTTAGGTCGCCCTCGCCAACGCTCCAACGTCCCCGTCTTTGTGTTGCTGGTCATTACCGTGCTGGTTGTAGCGGTGGGGATTGCGGTGCAGCAACCGGTGGGGCAAGGGCCGTTGTCATTTGTCATCTCGCCCATTCAACAGACCTTTAGCTCGGTGGGGCGGTTTATCAACGGCTTGTTCAGCACAGCATCCACACTTCAGCTTACGCAGCGCGTGCAGCAGTTGCAGGCCGAGCGCGATTCGCTAGCCATCGAGAACGTACGGCTGCGCGAATTCCAGGCCGAGAACGTGGAGTATCGCAAGCTGCTGAACTTTGCCCGCGAGAACCCGACGATGGCATTTGTGGGCGCGGATGTCATCGGCATCGGCAACGGCGCATGCCGAGATCAACCTAAAACCGGCCCCAGCGTGGGCATTTGCGCGCAGGTGATTGCCAACGACACCGTGCCGTATGTGCGCTACATCACGCTCAACGTGGGGCGGCGCGATGGCATCCGCGTGGGCATGCCCGCCGTTAGCCGCGACTTTGCGCTGGTGGGCCGCATCGCAGAAGTCAGCGATGTCTCCTCGCAGGTGCAACTGATTACCGATCCGGGTTCGTTCATCAATGTGCAGTTGGTGGGTTCGCGGGCCACCGGCACCGTATCCGGCCAGGATGATGGCACGCTACGATTGCAAAACGTGCTGCAAACCGAGGTCGTCTCGCCGACGGACATTATTGTGACGAGCGGGTTGGGCGGCAATGTGCCGCGCTTGCTCACCATTGGGCAGGTTGAGGAGGTCATCAGCAAAGATTCGGATGTGTTGAAAGAGGCGCGCATCCGGCCTGCGGTGGATTTCAACCGATTAGAGGTGGTGCTGGTGGTGACGACGCCCACCAGCACCACCGTCATCAACCCAACAATTTTTACACCGACGATTTTCCTGTCGCCAACCGTTGCACTTTCGAGCGAGTTGGGGCTGACGGACACGTTGGGCATTACGGCGACGGAAGGCGTGACGGTTGCGACGGATGAGCCGGTGATTATTGACATCGTGGCGGCAACCCCCGTCCCCTAAAGGGGTGTCCTTGATTTTCAGAATGATGACCTTACTTCCTTCTCACAAGCACATCTTTTGTCTAGCCTGCCAAAGTGAAGACGTTATGGGCAATATCAACGACTCCCCTTTAGGGGTCGGGGGTGAACGCGAATGAGACGACACATTTTTGCGGGAGCCTTGTTGTTGGTATTGGCGGTGGCCGAGGGCAGCCTGTGGCCCAGCCTCACCGGCATTCGGCTGAGGCCGGAGCTGGTGCTGATTGCGTCTTCGGTGTGGGCGGCGTTAACCGGCACCGAGGGTTTCTTTTGGGCAGCGGGCGGTGGGCTGCTACTGGATTTAATCTCGGGTGCGCCATTGGGGGCAAACGCGGCGGGGCTGATGGCAGGCAATGTGGCGGCGCTGTTGCTGGATACGCTGCCCATCCCCTCTACCCTGTTCCGCTGCACCAACTGGGTAGCCGTCACCACGCTGGTCAGCCATATCGCCATCATTATTGTGCTGCGGTTGAACGGACAGGCGGTGGATTTGATTACGGTGTTTTTGAACACCATCCTGCCGTTGTTGATTATTAACCCCACCGTTTCGATTTTGGCTTATGTGCTGCTGAGCCGATACGACACGCGGCGACAGCAAGCAGAGCTATTGGCACCGACGTTGCGGTAACGTATTTCGCGATGCCTATTGCGTTGGGCTGCAATAGGCCCAACGCAATACAAAAGACGCAAGACGTAATGCACTACCCAAATGGTGTAACCTAGCGACACATGATTGTCGGTGATCTCCCTACCAAACGCCGCACCCAGCAAACGCCCCCGCCCGACCGCAAAGGCGGCCAGATACGGCTGCTGGTGCTCATCGTCGGCGTGGTGTTGTCGTTTTCGGTAATCGGTCAACGGCTGTTTATTTTGCAGATTCAGCGGCAGCCCGAATTTTTGAAGCGCATTGACGAAGTAAGCATTTTTGAGCGCAAGCCTCCCGCCACGCGTGGGCTGATTTATGACCGCGAGGGCGTGCCGCTGGTGCGCAACGCACCGTCGTATCAGGTCGCCATCCTGCCCTACAAGTTGCTGCAACGCAACAACTTGATTCAGCGGCGCATAGACCGCACCGCCATGTATATACGGCTGGCGCAGATGATTGACCAGCCCGGTGTGACAGCGGGTGAAATTTACACGCGCGTTTACAGAGCACAGCAATCAAACTTGTCTTACCAGCCTGTGGTGGTGGCCGAGGGTGTGCCACGCGAGACTGCGCTGATTATTCAAGAGCAGTCGTATCAACTGCCGGGCGTGATTGTGCAGCCTGCGGGTTCGCGTGTATATCC
>JAYTNY010000546.1:0-2979 GCA_043748055.1 Roseobacter sp. | reverse complement strand
GATGTAGTGAGCAAGGGCAGCGTGTTGGCCGAGTTGGACACGGTGGATGCCGATCTGGCGTTGCGCAAAGCGCAGAGCGCCATCAAAGACGCGGAAGCTGCACTGATTATTGCGCGGACGAATTACAGCCGCACCGTAGATGGCACGCGACCCGCCGAGTTGGCTGCGGCGCAAGTGGCCTTGCGCGCCGCCAGCGACCAATACGTGCAAGTGAGCGCCGGGCCAACCGATGCCGATGCCCGCGCTGCCAAAGCGCGCTTGGCAAACGCCGAGGCTGCGGTGCGACAAGCGCAAGCCAACTACGACAACGCCTACCGCCAAGACCCGGCGACGATTTCGGCGCACCCCGCTGCGTTGGCTTTGGAGCAAGCCACCAACGATTACAACGCGGCCAAAGCGGAATACGACAAGGCCATGCAACCGGCCAAACAAGGTGACAAGAGCGCGGCCTTGCGGCAGATTGCCGACGCCAAAGCCCAACTGGACAAGCTGAAGCAACCGGCGCGGACCTACGACATCGAAAGAGCCAAAGCCGAAATTGCGCAAGCCCAGAACCGCATTGAGCAAATGAAGCTGGACGTTGAGAGCGCGCAACGCAAGATTGACCAGAGCAAGCTGTTGGCGAGTTTTGATGGCGTGATCTCGGCAGTGGAGGTGAAGGTGGGTGAGACGGTGAACGCGCTGCCGGTGATGACGCTGGTGGATATTTCCAAGCTGCGAATTGACATCAATGTGGATGAGGTGGATGTGACGAAGGTGAAGGTGGGGCAGGGCGTGAGCATTAAGCTGGACTCGCTGCCGGGCGTGGCCTTGCCAGGGAAAGTCGAGCGCATCTCGCCGACCAGCAAGGTGGTGAATGGCGTGGTGAGCTACTCGGTGAAGGTGGGCTTGCCGACGAGCGAAGACCGCTTAAAGCCGGGCATGACCGCGAACACGCAAATCGTATTGGAGCAGCGTGATAACGTTGTGCTGGTGCCCACGTGGGCGCTGCGCAAAGACAAAAAATCCGGCAAGAGCTTCATCACCGTAACCGACGAAACCGACCCAGAGAAAAAGAAAACAAAAGAAGTGGAAATAACGCTGGGCTTAAAAGACGAAGCCATGGCCGAAGTGATCTCTGGCGCAAACGAAGGCACTGTGGTGTTGCAGCCGATGACGCAAGTTTCACAACAGTAAATGAGAATCATTGGCGATTGGCAATTGGCTATTGAGAATGTAATAGCCAATTGCTAATAGCCAATTGCTAAAAATGCTAAACCGAATCTTCAGCCGCAAGAAAAAAGAGAGCAACGGCAAGTTTGAACATGGCAACGAACACTTGATTGAGTTGCGGAATGTGGTGAAAGACTTTAAGACCGGCGCAGGCACGTTTAAGGCGCTGCGCGGGGTGAGCTTGAATGTGAACAGCCACGAGTTTGTGGCGATTATTGGCAAATCGGGATCGGGCAAGAGCACGCTGATTAACATGCTGACCGGTATTGACCGGCCCACCAGTGGCGAGGTGTTTGTAGGCGACACAGCCGTTCACAAATTGAGCGAGGGCCAGATGGCGGTGTGGCGCGGCAAGAATATCGGCGTCATCTTTCAGTTCTTTCAACTGCTGCCCACGTTAACCGTGTTGGAAAACGTGATGCTGCCGATGGACTTTTGCAATATGTATGCGCCGCGTGAACGCAAAGACAAAGCCATGCATCTGCTCTCTCTTGTAGATATGGCCGAGAACGCGCACAAGCTGCCTAGCGCCACCAGCGGCGGGCAACAACAGCGTGCCGCTATTGCGCGCAGCCTGGCCAACGACCCACGCATTCTGGTGGCCGATGAACCCACCGGCAACCTGGACAGCAAAACCGCCAACGCCATTTTCGATTTGTTTAACCAGTTGGTGGCCGATGGCAAGACGATTTTGATGGTGACACACGACAACGATTTGTCGAGCCGCGTGACCCGCGCGGTGATGGTGGCTGATGGCGAGATTGTGGATGAGCGCCATAACGTTCGCCCGCTGAGTACGCCATCAACAGAAGCGCCGGTGATGAATGGGAAACAAGAGCCGTTGTTTATTCAGTAGCGAACTTTGTGTGTCATCCTAACTCTGCACGAAAGCATTCTGAGCGCTCGGCGCTGCGCCGCGTCGAAGAATGCACTCTATGCCGAGCTTGGCTCGCCGAATTGGCGCACATAGTTCCGCCGCGTCCGCATTCTTCGACTACGCTCAGAATGCTTATCGTAGTTGTTTTGAGCAGGAGCCAAAATGATCTCTCCTCGTTGGATGAAAGTAGCCCGCGATGTGTGGAGCAACAAGACACGAACCATACTCGTCGTCATGTCCATCGCTGTCGGTGTGTTTGCGGTGGGCACCACGCTCACTATTCAAGATGTGCTGGCCCGCGAGATGGATCGCAATTGGCAGGCATCGAACCCGGCCAGCCTGCGGGTGGGCATCGGTGGGTTTCAGCAAGATTTTGTAACCAGCATTCGGCAGATGCCCGAAGTGGCCGACGCCGAAGGCCGCAGCAGTATGTTTATTCGGGCCAGGGCGGCAGGCACCGAGGATTTCAAATACATCGAGACGTTTGCCCTCGACAATTTCAATGATGTTCGGATCAACACAATTGAGAAGGCCGATGTGACCGCTGCCGATTGGCCGCCCGCCAAGCGCGAAGTGATTCTGGGGGTCAACTCGCTGGCGTTCTTGGGTGTAAAAATTGGCGACAACATTGAGCTGCAAAACTGGAACGGCAAGAATTACACGATGCGCGTGGCAGGCACGGCTTACAGCGTGGACGAAGGCGGCGGCCCGTTCATCCAAAATGCCACTGGTTTTGTGACGTTTGATACATGGGAGTGGCTGGATCAGGGCCGCGAGTTCGACACGCTGTTGGTGCGCGTGGCCGACAAAACAACTGACCGCGATTACATTCAGGAAGTGGGTGACACGATACGCGACCGCGTGCAGCGCGATGGCAAAGCGTTTCGCTC
>JAYTNY010000545.1:0-6381 GCA_043748055.1 Roseobacter sp. | reverse complement strand
AGTGGCCACCAGAGATGCGGCTGGGTGAATCCGACCTCGTGCGCATCGCGCTCATTCCTTCGTACGATGGCTATTCGGTGACCGTGGAGTTTGAAGGCACCCAGACCATTACCAAGCCGGTGCAGGTGGAGCGCCCGGAGAACTACGACCTGTTCGCCATCGGCCAACTTGTGGGTGCGGGCTTTACGATTAAAGAAGAGGCCAATGCCAAAAAGCTGTTGCCGCCGGGGCAAGCTATAGATTGGCGCTGGTCTATTCAGCCCAACCAGGCGGGCCAGCAACGGTTGGCGCTCACGCTCAAGTTGCGCTGGGAGCCGAGCGCCGGGGCCGCAAGCCTGCCCAAAGAGGCCGATCTGTTCAGCAAAGGCTTGAACGTGAACGTAGCTTCGGTGTTGGGCATGAGCATGGGTCAGGCCACCTCCACCGGCCTCATGGGCACGCTTATTGGCGCGGGGCTGGCGTTGTTTGGATTGGTGTTCCGGCGCGCCCCCAAGATCAAGGCGACGGTGGCCCAAGTGATTAACCCGAACGCCAACCTGAAGATTGAACCGCAAGCCAAAATGACGCTGGCAAACGACGAGATTAGTTTGATGCAAACATTGTTTGGCAAATATGCCCGCGTGGCGTTAGAGAACGAGTTTCGCTCCGGCTACTCCGGTGCGCGCACGTTTTTGGCCCACCCGATTCGAGAGGATGGCCGCGCCGACGCCTACACGATTGCCAAGATTGGCCCGCGCGAAAGCATGCAGCGCGAGTTCGACAACTACGAGCGCTTTGTCAAAGACACCCTGCCGCCTATCACAGCCCGCATTCAAGAGCCGCCGGTTACTGCGCCCGCGTTGGTAAACCGCGATGACAAAGCTGTGCTGCGCTACACGTTTATTGGCGAGCAAGGCAAGATGCCGGTGAGTTTGCGCGAGTCCTTATTAGCTGACGCCAACTCGAACTTAATCAACAAACTGTTTGAGACCTTTGGCCCCAACTGGTGGATGCAACGCAAGCCCTACACGTTTAGGCTGGCCCAAGAATATGACCGCATGTTGCCTGCTCACTTTGTGGTGGAGCCGTTTGAAGGCACGGCGCAAGGCGCAAAACTGTTGGATGGCCGCAAGCCGCCCGGACAAGATAGCTATGCTATTGGCGATATTGTGGTGCTGCAAAACTTCCCCAGCGCCGAGTTGCGGGTGGACGGCAAGAGCCTCTCGCTGACGGGGCAGGCCGCGCCGGGCCAGCCGCCGCTGCGCGTGCGCTGGATGCGCCAGGATGGCGGGCGAAAGAGTGGCGGGGCGGCCTCGCGCTTTGCCAGCGGCGCGTTTGGCAAAGTGATTGGAACCCGTGAGAGTTTGTTGCGCGAGGGGGCTGAGGGCGTGGCTTTGCAAGGGCTGCCCGACCCACTCCAAAACCTGGGTGCACGTTTGAACGAAAGCGTGGCGGGTACGCAATCCACCATACACGGCGATTTGAATTTGGAGAACGGGCTGGTGGGGCCAGGTGGCATGATCTGGTTGATTGACTTTGCCGAGACCCGCGACGGCCATGCGCTGTATGACTTTGCGCATTTGGAGGCCGAGATTTTGGCGCATGTGATTGCGCCGCGTATGACAAACACGAGCGAGTTTGTAGCGGTGTTGCAGAGCGAGAGCGACCCGTTGCTTAATCAAATGCACCAGATTGCGGCCAAGTGCCTGTTTAACCCCAGCACCATGCGCGAGTATTGGCTGGCGTTGTATGCCACGTGTTTGGGAGCCACCAAATATGCGAACATGAACGCGCATCAGCGGCAGTGCTTGTATGTGGCTGCTGCCTACATCGGCCAGAAGTTGTAAATCAGTTGCATCATGCATCGCCTCAAAGCGTTCTTCACCCCGCCCGACTTCTCCGGCACCCCGCACGAACTGCGTGTCGCACACACCATGCACATCATCTTGTGGGTGATCGTAGCCGCCATGTCAATAGAGACGCCGATTGTGGTTTTGCTTGTGCCCGATATGCCAATCCTGAGCATCACAATCCAATTGATTTTGTTGCTGGGCGGGCTGGCCTTGTTGGGTCTGCTGCGGTTGGGTAATGTAGACCTCGTTGCGGTGTTGCTGATCTTATTGGTTGAAGGGCTTGTCTTGTGGGGCAACTTGGGCCGGGGCAGGCCTTATAGCATCTCCCAAACTGTTTGCGTCCTCGTCATCATATTTGCCGGTGTGTTGAGTGGTAAACGCATGGTGGCTTTTACCATATTGATATCTATCGGGGTTACTACGATTACGTTCTTGGTTTGGCGACAACGCCCCCTTTCTGAGATTGAATTGAATCGCCTGTGGCTGGACTGGATGGGTTACAGCACACTGTTCATCATCACTGGGTGCTTGTCGTATGTGTTGTTGCGCAGTTTGTATGGTGCGTTGGGCAAGGTGCAGGACAGCGAACGCCTGCTGGAAAAGCAAAACCGCGAGCTGGCCCGCGAAATTGCCGAGCGCCGTCAGGCCGAGCAAAAGCAACAAATGGTGGCTATCTCGTTGCGTGGGGTGCTGAACTGTGCCAGCGAACTGCTGAGCTGTGAAACGCAGGACGAGCTTTGGAAGAAGGCTGTTGAACTGGCCCGCGACCAACTGAATATTGAGCGCTGCGCCATATTTGTGCGCGACGCCGAGAGCAATGAGATAGTGGGCACGTTTGGCACCGATTTGCAGCGCAGCACCACCGACGAGCGCGAGTTGCGTTTTGTGCCGGATGAACCGATTTGGCAGACCGCGTTACAAAAGATGCGGATGCCAAGCCAGTGGGTGGTAAACCACGAGGCCCGAATGTTTGCGTGGAACCCGGATGACGGAACCAACCATATGATTGGCAATGGCTGGGTGGTGTTGACACCTATCTATGCCCGCGACAATGTGCCATTTGCCATCATGTCCAACGATTGCGCCATCAGCCATAACCCGCTGGATGACGAGCGGCAAGACTTGCTGGCGGTGTTTTGCTCGTTGCTGGGCAACATTGTGGAGCGCAAACATTTGGAGATGCAGTTGCAGGGCGAGGCTATAAAAATGGCTGCTGTGGCCGAGCGCAGCCGCCTGGCCCGCGAGCTGCACGATTCGGTTTCGCAGGCCTTGTTTGGCATTGCGCTGGGTGCGCGCACCGCCCAGGAACAACTGAATCACCCATCAGAATATTCGCGCGAACGGGTGGCTGCGCCCATCAACTATGTGCTGGATTTGTCTCAGGCAGCGCTCGCCGAGATGCGGGCGTTGATCTTTGAACTGCGCCCCGAATCGCTACAAACCGAAGGCTTGATTGCCGCGTTTGAGAAGCAGGCGGCGGCGTTGTATGCCCGCCATCGCATTGTCGTAAACACTAGTCTGGGCGAACAGGAACCCCCGCTGGACATGGCGCGCAAAGAGGCGTTGTATCGCATCGGGCTGGAGGCGATTCAGAACACAATCAAACATGCCCGCGCCACCCGGGTGGATTTGTGCTTGAGCGTGGCACCCAACGCAGTGACGATGGATGTACGCGATAACGGCCTGGGCTTTAATACTTCGGACGAGTTCCCTGGCCATTTGGGATTACAGACCATGCGCGAACGCGCTGAAGAATTGGGTGGCACTTTTGCGGTGGCCAGCCAGCCCAATCAAGGCACCGCTATTCAGGTTGTTTTGCCCATCACCAAAAGCACCAATGGACACAAGCAAGCTGCTGCATAGTTTGGTGGGCTACGCTGCGTTTGATGCGGTGGAGCAGCGCAGCGTGGATCGCATCCAAGATTTTCTGCGCACCACCGCCGAGCCGTTTTCGCTCAGCACGCTGGTGGGCCACATCACGGGTTCGGCGGTGCTGATGGATGCCTCGCGTTCGATGTTGTTGCTGATCTGGCACGAGAAACTGGGGCGCTGGTTGCAACCGGGCGGTCATTGCGAACCCGATCAAGATGCTGATGTGCAGGCCACGGCACTACGCGAGTTGGTGGAGGAGACGGGGTTGCCAGAGTCGTCACTGCGGCTGGTTTCTGCGCAGCCGTTTGATGTAGATGTGCATCCCATCCCTGCCCGCAAGCACGAGCCAGACCATTGGCATTACGACGTGCGCTTTTTATTTGAGCTGGTGGGTGAGCCGGATTTAACAAGCACGGCGTATCGGTGGGTGAGGGTAGAGGATGTTGCGGCGTTGCCGGAGGATTCGTTGGCGCGGTTGGCGAAGAAACTGCAAGCACCTAACGCGCTTTAAGCGCGTTAGGTGCTGACAGAATCTCTACCGATAATCCCCATCGCCCTTAATCTTCCCGCGCTCCAGCCGGTCAAACAGCTTGGTCAAATTCGCCTCGGCGATGTCTTGCAAAGACAAATCCAACTCCGTCGCCACCTGCGCGAGATACCAAAGCACATCGCCCAACTCGGCCTTCAGCGCAGCGCGCTCGGCATCGCCAATCACGCCTTCTTTGTCGCGAAAAATTTTTTTGATCTTGCCCGCTACTTCGCCCGCTTCGTTCACCAGCCCCAGCGCCGGGTAAATAACGGCATGCCCAATGGGTGGGTAGCCCGCCGTCTTGCGCGATTCGCGCTGGTAGTCGTCAAAGTCTCGAATCTTCAATTGCTAATCTCCTGTTTCAATTCCAGAGTCTTCTGCGTCCATCAACGTAATAAATCTGCTGCTGGGCTTCTCGATCAGTTCACCCACTTCCAGCGCGTTGATAAGCCTATCGCCCGTCGTTTGAATAAATGTGATGCGCCGCCATTTGAGACTGGGGATTGGGCGAGGCAGTCGTTGCAGTGGGCCGAGTTGCAGCTTGTAATACATCTCATCGGCGCGGGCGTGATTGGGCTGGTCGGGGAATAGCTCGACCCGGCGCACCAACTCGTGTCCGCGCACGTCGGCATATTCATGAATCGCCCATTTCTCATCGCCAAAATCTGCGGTGAGGTAAAACGCCAGCAAGTCCGGTGTGTACTCCTGCGGCGCATGTTTTACGGGGATTCTGTACCAGTGATCCCAGCGGGCAATTTCCAAATCTTTTGGCTTGTTGATGAGGCAAACCAATATGCGGGCGTCGGGTTCTATCATGACTAAATTCTTGCGCAGCAAACTCGAAATTACAAACCAGGTTTTTTGCAAAAACCTGGTTTGTAATTTCGGGCCTACCGCAGCGCCGCGATCTTATTATTAATGTCGCTTGTCTTCTCCTGATGCATCATCCACCACTCTTCGCTCAACTGCGCATCAAGCTCCTCAACCGTTTTGCCCTGCTGCTCCACCCAGGTGTAGTACTTCAGGTTGTGCCAGCGGCGGCGGTTCTCGGGCGTGCCGTCCTGGAACCAATCTGTTTTCTGGTGATGCAAGATGCCGTCCACGTAACTCAGCGCTCGCGCTTCGTCCATCGCGCCGTGCGTCTCGGTCATCCACTGCATCGTGCTTTTGTAGCGCTCGTTGTTGTCCGTGGCCGGGATCACAATCACATCGCGTTTGCCCAGGCCAAAGTGCTTGGCGGTTTTGATGGCGCCCAGCAAGTTGCACGCGCCGCTGATGCCAAAGATGCCCGCGATCTCGCAGGCCGCCTTGCCATCCACGCCAAAGCGTTTCATCAAGGCCCTGCCGCCCTCCGGATCCGTAAACACTTGCGTCACCTTCAGCGCCTCCAAGTCATCGATGCAGGCCAGCCCATCCATGTTGGTCACATGGTGTATCCAGGTCACATGCTTATCGCCAATGCCCTGAATCTCGTGGCTACCATAGCCGTTGTTGAACAGGGTGGGGCACTGGGTCGGCTCCAGCCCAATCACCTTGCAGTGCGGGAAAACTTGTTTGAGGCGGTCGCCTGCCGCGATGGTGCCTGCCGAACCCATCGAACTGCAAAAGGCGCTGATGCCGCGCGTGCCCAGCTTGGCGCTCAGTTCTCTTTCTAATTCAACAATCGTGTTGCCGGTCACATGCCAGTGAAAGCGGTAGTTGCCCATCTCGCTGAACTGGTTCATGATCTTCGTCGTGTGGCCCTGCTCTCGCTCCAGGCGATTGCACTCGTCGTAAATCTCTTTGACGTTGCTCTCGCTGCCATAGGTTTTGGTGTAGGTCGCGCCATAGCTTTCAATCTTCTCGAAGCGCTCCTTGCTCATGCCCGCAGGCAATATCACCATGCTGCGAAAGCCCGCACGCGGCCCCACCCACGAGCCACCGATGCCGTAGTTGCCGGTGCTGGGGAAGACGAGCGTGTGCTTGCCGGGCTCAATCTCGCCATTCACAACCTTCTCAATCATGACGCTATACGCCGGGCCAACCTTGTGGCTGCCAGTGGGGAAATCCTTCGCCACCATCACCACGATCTGGGCATCCACACCGGAAATCTCGTGCGAGCCATAGCCGTTGTTAAACAGGGTGGGGCACTGCACTGGTTCCAGCCCG
>JAYTNY010000544.1:0-2526 GCA_043748055.1 Roseobacter sp. | reverse complement strand
CGCTGCATCTCATCCCAAAAGCCGCCGACGATGACCGGCAACACGTCTATTGGCGCACCCTCGCGCATGTGGTGCAGCCACACCAACGGCAGTTCGATTGAATGCTCGGCGGTGTGAAACATCTCGCCCGCGTAGGCGCGCTGGGGGCCAATGGCCTGCGCAATGCTTTGGTTGATGGCGTGCGCAGTGGGCAACACGCCATACGGGGTGGCATAGCTCTGGTGGGTGAGGGTAAACAACTGGCCTGCCCCTCGGTGGTCGGTGCCGAGGATGATGGCGAGATCAGCTTGTTGCGCGGCGGGCTGCATGGCCTTCCATGCCGCAGCATAGGCCGCCCCACCGCGTGCGTAATCAATATGCGGGCTGAGGATGCCTCGTGGGAAGTTGATTGGCGATTGGGGATTGGGGATTGCGGAGAGATAGCGATTCAATTCGCGCTTGAGCACATTGGCTTGTTTAGGGTATACGCCGCCTGCGCACAACATAGGACGGATGGCTGCGTTGCTCTTGGCCTTCGACGTATCTTGCATAGCGAGAGTATAAGTTGTCGAAACGACAGGGTTGCCCCTGCGAATGTTGTGCGTTAAAACAGATGCGCTATGAAAATCACCGATATAAAAAGTTTTCCGACCTGGGTAGGCAGCCGCAACCAACTCATTATCAAAATAGAAACCGACGAAGGCCTGTATGGCTGGGGCGAGAGCGGCCTGAGCGGGCGCGAGTTGGCCGTGGTGGGCGCGATCAAACATTACCGCGAAATTCTCATCGGCCAAGACCCGATGAAGATTGGCTTTATCTGGCAGTTGCTCTACCGCAGCCAATACTTTGAGGGCGGGCGCGTGCTAACCGCCGCCATGAGCGCCATTGACATCGCGTTGCACGACATTAAGGGCAAGGCGCTGGGCGTGCCGGTGTATGAGCTGCTGGGCGGCAAACAACGCGACTATGTGCCGACCTTCCCAACGACGGGCGGCGACACTGCAAAAATAATTGAGGACGTAAAGCTGCTGATGGCGCGCGGCTGGAAATGCATCCGCATAACCCCAAGTTACGCGGGCAACAGCGATGCTGAATACGCAGGCGGCCAAATTTGGGAGCCGCTGGAGTCCATCGGGGTCACGGCTCAATCGCTAACAAAACTGCGCGAGGCGGTGGGGCCAGAGCCGTTGATCGGCATCGACTATCACCATCGCCTCAGTGTGGCCGAGGCCGCCACGTTTTGCCAGCGCATGCCGCTGGGCACGCTGGATTGGTTCGAGGAACCCATTCGTGACGAAAGCCCAGAAGCCTACGAGGCCCTGCGCAAACTCACGCCCGTGCCGTTCGCCATCGGCGAGGAGTTCAGCAGCAAGTGGCAATTCTTGCCCTACATCGAGCGTGGCATTACCAACTATGCGCGTTTAGACATTTGCAACGTGGGCGGCTTTACCGAAGCCATGAAAGTGGCCGGTTGGGCCGAGGCGCATTACATCGACATGATGCCGCACAACCCGCTTGGCCCCATCTGCACAGCGGCCACCGTGCATTTCTGCGCCGCCATCGCCAACATGGCTTACTTAGAGGTGCGTATCTCGCCCACCGAGAACCTCAAGTTCCAGGACACGGACGTCTTCCCGACCCAACTCGAGATAGAAGACGCCCGCTACAAAGTGCCCACCGCTCCCGGCCTGGGCGTAGAGTTTGACGAGAAGGCCTTTGCCAAACAAGAGTTTAAGTTTTGGGAAGCGCCGAAGCTATTTAGGCGAGATGGTTCGGTGCAAAACTGGTGATTGACTATTAGACCTCTTGCAAAAGTCCATTCGCACGCGGCGCTCGTAGGGGCGTTGCATGCAACGCCCCTACTTTTGCAAGAGGTCTATTGGTTATTAGTCACTCATGTTGCGCAGCAAACTAACATCGCAGGCTGATTACCTCAGGTTTTCTCACGCAAAGGCGCAAAAGCGCAAAGAAAAAACCTTGCGTCTTAGCGCCTTTGCGTGAGATTTAGAAAACCTGAGGTAATCAGCATCGCACGATAGCATCCAGAGCGTTCGGCTGCGCTCACAGAATAAATCCATGAACCTCTTCAGCACAGCATTCTTCGGCCTCTCCTCCGCCATCACCTGGGGCATTGGCGATTTTTTCGGTGGCCTCGCCAGCCGCAGCACACCCACCCGAATGGTGGTATTGCTCTCGCAGTTGGTGGGTGTGCTTGGGTTGGTAGCGCTGGCATGGCTCTTTCAAGATCGTGGGCTGAGCACCGCCGACATTGCGTGGTCGGCGCTGGCGGGCGTCAGCGGCATGGTGGGCTTGTTTGCGCTCTACCACGCCATGGCTATTGGGCAAATGGGCATCGCCTCGCCCATCGCCAGCGTGTTGTCCACGCTCATCCCGGTGCTGTTTGGCGCGCTCACACAGGGCTTTCCGGGTTGGCTCAAACTGATGGGGTTTGCGTTGACGTTGGTCGCCATCTTTTTTGTCACGCGCTCATCGGACAAGGCAACCGCAGCGCCAGTGGGGTTTTGGCTCGCCGTGGTCAGCGGGCTG
>JAYTNY010000543.1:0-2771 GCA_043748055.1 Roseobacter sp. | reverse complement strand
TTTCATCAAATACTGGCGCAGCTTAAAGTCTTCCTGCAACAGTTTGGTGTACTCGCGCTTGGGTGCAAACCAGCGGCTCTTCCAATCGCGAATAATGCCCAGCCGGAATCCGTATGGATGAACTTTTCGTCCCATAGTTTGGTAATTAGTGATTGGTGATTGGTGATTGGTGATTGATCTCAGTCAATCACTAATCCCTAATCCCCAATTACTCCTCGCTTGCCTCTTCCTTCAGTACCACCGTAATGTGGCTTGATTTAATCAACAGCGGGCGAAAGCGTCCACGTGCAGCGAAACGCCGACCGTGCCGCGTGGGTGCGCCATCCACAAAAATCTGGCTGATGACCAGATCGCTCTCGGTGAACTCCTTGTTCTCCACCCCGTTCGCCATCGCGCTGGCAATCACTTTGCTGATGGGTTCCGCCGCGTACTTGGGCGTAAAGCGCAACAAGTCCAAAGCCTCGCGCACCTTCTTACCGCGCACCAAGTCTGCAACCAGGCGCACCTTCTGCGGCGACATGGACACGTAGCGAGCCACGGCCCGTACTTCGTTCTCGGCTAATTTCATTGCCATTGCTCAATTACTCCTTTGAAGCCGAATCTTCCTTGCTGATGTGGCCTCGGAACGTGCGCGTGGGCGCAAACTCGCCCAGCTTGTGGCCCACCATGTTCTCCGTCATGTAGATGGGAATATGGCGGCGGCCATCATGCACCGCGATGGTGTGACCCACCATCTGCGGAAATATTGTGCTGGAGCGCGACCATGTGCGCACCACTTTCTTCTCGCCTTTGGTATTCATGCCCTCAATGCGCTTCAGCAATTTGGGCTGAACAAAAGGGCCTTTCTTAAGTGATCTTGACATATTTCAAGTCCTGAGTGCTTAGTCCTGAATGCTTAGTGAGACATTCACTAAGCACTCAGGACTAAGCACTTTTTACTCCTTTACTTTCGGCCCTTCTTCTCGCGCCGACGCACGATTAAATGACTCGTCCGTTTGTTGCGGCGCGTCTTCACACCCAGGGCTTTCTTACCCCACGGGGTCAACGGCGCAGGCATGCCGATAGGCGAACGACCTTCGCCACCGCCATGCGGGTGGCTTGCTGGGTCCATCGCCACACCACGCACCGATGGGCGAATGCCCCGATGCCGCGAGCGACCTGCCTTACCCAACTTCACGTTCCCGTGATCCACGTTACCGACCTGCCCGATAGTGGCCATGCAAGTTTGCAGCACACGGCGAACCTCGCCACTGGGCATACGCAAGGTCACATAATCGCCCTCTTTTGCCAATAACTGTGCGCCCACACCCGCGCTGCGCACGGCTTGCGCGCCCTTGCCCGGTTGCAACTCCACATTGTGTACCGTGCTGCCCAACGGCATACTGCCGAGGGGGAGCGCGTTGCCCGGCTTAGCTTCGGCATCTTTGCCGCTCACTAATTCATCGCCTACTTGCACGCCCAAAGGTGCCACAATGTAGCGCTTCTCGCCATCCACATAGAACAACAACGCAATACGCGCCGAGCGATTGGGATCGTACTCAATCGTCGCCACGCGGGCCGGAATGCCTAGCTTGTCGCGCTTCCAATCAATGATGCGATAGGCGCGCTTGTGCCCGCCACCTTGATGTCGCGTCGTGACACGACCCAGATTATTGCGACCACCTTGCCCGCGCAAATCAGTCATCAACGACTTTTCTGGCTTATCGGTTGTGAGGTCAGAGAAATCGCTGACGCTCATGCCACGCCGGCTGGGCGTCGTGGGCTTAAATTGCTTAATAGGCATGGCTTACGCAACTCCCTCGAATAGCGGAATACGGTCTTTCGCACTTACCTGCACGATGGCCTTTTTCCAAGATGGCGTGCGCACCACATGCGCTGCCTTGCGACCTGTGATGCCACTACGGCGGCTACGGCGGCGCTTCAGTGGCACGTTTACCACGTTCACTCGCTCCACAGTCACGTTAAATGCCGTTTCAACAGCCGTCTTAATGTCGGTCTTGTTGGCGCGCTTATCCACCTCAAACGCATATTGGGGTTTTTCGTAACCCACCTGCCACTGCGTCTTCTCGGTAATCAACGGCCTGAGCAATACTTCGTATATATGCATTTCAAATTTGGTTTGAAGGTTCGCAGGTTTGCAGGTTTGTGTTTAGCAAACCTTCCAACCTTCAAACCTCCGAACCTCCTATCCCAGCCAAGCCTTGACCACATCAAGCGCGTCGAGCGACATCACCAAATGGTCGTACTTAAAAATATCGCGGATGTTGAGGTAGCCCGCCTGCAACGCTTTCACGTTGTCCAGGTTGCTCGCGCTCTTCGTCACCGCATCGTTCTTGGAACCCAGCAGCACCAGACCCTTGCTCACACCCAACGCCTGCATCGCCGCCGCAAATTCCTTCGTCTTCGGCGCATCCATATCGAACTTGTCCACCAAAATAATCTGTTGGTCAATCAACTTCTGGCTAAGTGCGCTGCGCACTGCGCCACGGCGCATCTTCTTCGGCATATCCTGCTCGTAGCTGTGCGGGTGCGGGCCAAACGCCACGCCGCCGCCCTTCCAGTGCGGAGCCTTGCGGCTGCCCTGACGTGCGCCACCGGTGCCTTTCTGCTTCTTCACCTTCTTGGTGGTTCGGCTAACCTCGGCGCGGGTCTGCGTGTCGTGCGTGCCCAAATGCGCGTTTGCCAACTGGCGCAACAACGCCTGGTGCATCAGCGGAATGCGCACGGGTGCGCCAAAAATCGCCTCGGGCAGATCAATCTCGCTGACTTGC
>JAYTNY010000542.1:0-5297 GCA_043748055.1 Roseobacter sp. | reverse complement strand
ACACGGCCTCCAAAACGCCGCCGCCAATCGCCAGCGCCTTGTCCGAGATGCTGAAGCAGTAGCGCACCTCGCCGCGTGGGTCAATATCGCCCACCTTCATATCGCGCTGCACGCTCACCCCATCGTGCAGCAACCCGCGCAGCACGCCGCTGATCGTGGCGGGCACAGGAAAGTTATTCACCATCGCAATCACAACGCCCCTGCTTTTGCAAGAGGTCTACTTTTAATCCACGCTAAAGACCTGCGGCTACCAGTTTGGGGGGCTTCTCGTTTGGGTCATGCTTCCACGGCACGCCCAGCCAACGCAGCAGAAAGTAATCCGCACCAATGTAGCCTGCCACTTTCCATGCCAGAACAAGCAGCACTGCCAGGACAAGCAGCAAGCCGTTGCTGCTGGCTGCACCGGCCATCACAAAGTTCCAGTTCATAAACGCGCCAAAGAAGGCGGCAATGCCCACGAATGCACCGGCAATTAAGGCAATGCCGATCAGCAACTCGCCGTAGGCCACCAGCTTGCCGAACCAGGTGTAGGTTTCGTTTTTCAGCAACCAACTCAGCACATCGCGATACCAATCAAAAGCGATGGCGGGGCGGCCGGTCTCTGGAATTTTGACTGCGTTGGTCCAGAAGCCTTTGAGCGCTGCACCGGTTTGCACCCAGGCCGGGTCGGTCACTTTATGCAAGGCCGCTTCGACCCATTGCACACCTAACCACACGCGCAGGATGAGCCATAGCCAGGCCATGCGTTTGTCTGCGAATAAAAAGCGAGCCAGCGGCGGGTCTTGAATCTCATAACCACGCGTTATCGGCTGTCGAATCTGTGCCATATCGGTTTTCTCCTGTCATGTGCTTTGAATAAGCCATGACTTTGGACTTTGAATGTTTGGGTTGTCTGCCCCGTGGCGCCCAATGAGCGTATAGCGATCTGTCGCTTTTAGGCATCGGGCTTACTCCGAAAGATGTGTAGGAGAAAGACCCCGCATGCGCGAATTTCCCCTACAGCGCCGCCGGGTGTTTGCCGAATTATTAGACCTCTTGCAAAAGTCCATTCGCACGCGGCGTTCGTAGGGGCGTAGCATGCTACGCCCCTACTTTTGCAAGAGGTTTATTGTGTTGAAGGGGCATGGCTTTTTTGCGGGCGGCGACAAAACAGAAAGCCTGTTTGGACGACAGATTTTGGCCGCGTCTTTGCATACCGTTGTGCTCCAAATCATTTTCGCAAAAGGCAGTAACACTTCAGTCGGTTAAAGTTGATGCGTGAGCAAAAAGTTTTACGCAATTGTGAAGGGCGCACAACCTGGCCTTTACGACGACTGGGCCAAAGCCGCGCCGCATGTGCAGGGGTTTGCGGGCGCGGTGTACAAAGGCTTTGCCTCGGTGGATGAAGCCAGCGCTTGGTTCGAGGAGCGGGCGGGCCAACCGCCACAATTGTTCTTCGCCGCAACCAAGTCCGCCGCAAACTCCATCCCCAAAACCACCAAACACACGGATGCCGTCGCTGGAGGCTTAGCCGAAGGCAAGGTGGTGATTTACACTGATGGCGGGGCCGACCCCAACCCCGGCCCTGGCGGTTATGGCGTGGTTATGTTGTTTGGTGCGCCCCCCAAAACGGCCCGCAAAGAACTGAGTGGCGGCTTTGTGCGCACCACGAATAACCGCATGGAGATTCGCGCCTGCATTGCCGCGCTGAACGAACTGAAGCGCCCCAGCGACGTGGTAATTTACACCGACTCGCAGTATTTGGCGAACGCCATCGAAAAAAACTGGGCGGTGACCTGGCGCGAGAAGGGCTGGCGGCTGAGCAGCGGCCAACCCGCAGTGAACGCCGACTTGTGGGCGCAGATGCTGGACTTGCTAGAGCAGCACACGGTTGCGTTTGTGTGGGTGAAAGGCCACGCAGGCACGCGCGAGAACGAGCGTTGCGATGCGCTGGCCACGCGGGCCATGCGCGGGCGCGAGCTGGTGGTGGATGAGGGGTTTGAGGGGTGACTCCACTGTAAAGCATTCTGAGCGTTCGGCGCCGCGCCGAACGCTCAGAATGCTTTGCGCGAGAAAATTTTTGTACGTATGACGAGAGTCATGTGACACCGCACACTTTTAACCCCCGTTTGTTTTGCCTAGCATGTTGCCTAGTAAAAACGGAGCTAAACATGCAAATAAATAAGACAAATAAACGGGTTGGGGTGATTGCTACTGCGCTGGTTACCACTGTGCTGCTGGCAGCATGCGGCGCGCGCACCACCACCCAACAAGACCTAACCAAAGCCGAGAAAGTGACCGCGACCACCGGCAGCGTTGAAAACCGAATTGTGGCCACGGGCAAAGTAATTGCGCGGGCCGATGTCAGCGTGGCCTTCCAGCGCGGCGGCGTGGTAACCGAAGTGCTGGTGAAAGAAGGCCAGCAAGTGAAAGTCGGTGACAAGCTGGCGACCCTGGACACGACCGACCTTGACCTGACCGCACAGCAGCAATACGCCAACTACTTGAACGTGCAGGCCACGTATAGCCAGACGATTAAAGGGCCGACGGCGAGCGAAATCAAAGCGGCGCAGGCCAGCATCAGCAGCGCCAACGCCCAAATTGCCAGCGCCAGCGCCGCCAAGAACAACTTGTATGCCGCGCCCGATGAAAGCACTTTGTTGCAGGCGCGGGCCGATTTGCAGAATGCCGAAGTGGAGCTGAAACAAGCCCAGGCCAACTACGACCGGCGCAACCGGCAAGACCCGGCCAGCATCAGCGCCTCGCAAGAGGCTTCTTCGCTGGAGAAGGCGACGAATAACTACAACAAGGCGAAGGCAGCGTATGACGCCAAGTTCGAGAAGCCGACCAATGCCGAAGTTGCCAGCGCCAACGCGCAGATCAGCAGCGCCAACTCGCAGATTCAGACGGCCAAGAAGAGCTTGGAAGCCTTGCAGCCGGTGAGCGAGACGATTAAGCAGCGCGAGGCGCAGATGCAGCAGGCCTGGCTGTCGTATCAAGCGGCCCTCAACAACTTGAACAACGCGACGATTACCGCGCCGTTTGATGGGCTGGTGACGGGCGTGACCTACAACAAAGGCGATTACGCAGGCGCGGGCCAGCCCGTGGTGACCATTGCCGACTTTGCAGTGCCGGTGTTTGAGGTGGATGTGGATGAGGCTGATCTTGGTGGCATCAAAGTGGGGCAAACGGCGCGAGTGCGCTTGCAGACGTATCCCAATTCGCCGATTACGGCAAAGGTTGAGGCGATTTCGACCGTAGGCACAAACAGCGGCGCGGTGGTGAACTACAAGGTCAAGCTCTCGTTGGCGAAAGTTGAGGGCGCGACGGAGGAGCCGACGGTGCTGATTAACATGAGCGGCACGGGTGAGATTGTGACGGCGAAAACCAATGACGCAGTTGTGGTGCCGAACGATGTGATTACGGTGGACAGCCTGACCAAGCTCTACAGCGTGCAACGCATGAAGGCCGATGGCACTGCCGAGAAAGTAACGGTGAAGCTGGGTTTTAGGGATGCGACCCAGACCCAAATTTTGGAGGGCGTGAAGCTAGGCGATCAGTTGGTGGTGCCTGCACGCGCGGTTACGACATCGGGGCCAGGCGGTGGCGGGCCGCCGCCAGGGAACTAAACACAGGAAACCAAAACCATGAGCCTGATTGACATTCGCAATATGACGAAGGTGTATGAGATGGGCGATAGCTCGTTCAAAGCCTTAGACGACGTGAACCTGAACATTAACGCAGGGGAATACGTCGCCATCATTGGCCCCAGCGGCAGTGGCAAAAGCACGCTGATGAACATGGTCGGCTGTTTGGACGTGCCGACCAGCGGCGAATATTTTTTGAACGGCGAAGACGTGAGCAAGATGAACGAGACGCAGCTCGCTAAAGTGCGCAACAAAAATATCGGCTTCATCTTTCAGCGCTACAACTTGATGGGGCGCACAAGCGCCTTGCGCAACGTGGAACTGCCCACGCGCTATGCGGGCATGAAAGCCAGCGACCGCCAGGTGCGCGCCAAGGAAGCGCTGGAAGCCGTGGGCCTGGGCGACAAGCTCAAGAACATGCCCAGCGAGCTTTCGGGCGGGCAGATGCAGCGCGTGGCGATTGCGCGGGCGCTGGTGAACCAGCCCAGCATTCTGATGGCTGACGAACCCACCGGCGCGTTGGACAGCAAAACCGGCAAAGAGATTTTGGATTTGTTCGAGACCTTGCACCGTGAGCGCGGCATCACGATCATCGTGGTCACCCACGACCCTGGCATTGCGCGACGGGCCAGGCGCATCGTCTCCATCAAAGATGGCCGCATCGAAAGCGATATTGCTAACACCACACCTACGGTTAGCGCCCACGCCAACGGAGCGGTGAGCGAACCGGAGTTGGCGTTGGCACATTAGTAATGAGTTTTCAGTTGTTAGTTATCAGTCGTCAGTGATTCCTCGATTTTTGACCACAACTGAAAACTAAAAACTGACGACTAATAACTGACAACTAAAAACCATGGGACTTCTAGAAACCTTCCGAACCGCCTTTGAGAGCATTGTGGCAAACCGCATGCGCTCGGTGCTGACTATGCTCGGCGTCATCATCGGCACAATGGCAGTGGTGTTGCTGCTGGCGTTGGGCGAAGGAGTGACGGGCTACTTCAACAAGCAGTTTGCCACCTTTGGCAGCAACCAGATCACGGTGTCGTCCGATAACAGCGTGGCCGGGGCGCGATTAACCAACAACGATGTGAAGGCCATCCGCGAGAATGTGGTTGGAACCAAGCGCGTGGTGCCGCAAGTGAGCGGCAACTTGAACGTGGTGGCCAACGGCGCAGGCAAAAACTTCAACGTGGTGGGCACCATTCCGGCGAACTTTGCTATGCGCACCATTGGCATGCAAGAAGGCGCACTGTTTACCGAAGCCGACAACGATGCGCGGTTACGCATCGCCATTGTGGGCTACCAGGCCGCAATCGATTTGTTTGGCAAACAGCCCGTCGTTGGGCAAACTGTTTTGATCAACAGCGTGCCGTTCAAAGTTGTGGGTGTGACCGAGAAGAAAGGCAGCGCTGGCCCGGGCGGCTCATCGGACGATGCAATTTATGTGCCGCTGACCGTGGCGCAAGAGAAGCTATTCCCGAACCGCAACGCCGGGGTGAACTCCGTCAACCAGATTACGGTGGAGGCGATAGACGGCAGCGCCAGCGCGCAAGTGACACAGGCCATTGCCGATGTGCTGCGCAAACAGCACAACATTATCTTTGGGCAGAAAGATGATTTTCGCGTGTTCGATCAATCCAGCACGCTGTCCACGATCAATGGCATTTTGAC
>JAYTNY010000541.1:0-7105 GCA_043748055.1 Roseobacter sp. | reverse complement strand
GCATTTTCTCCCTCTCTTCTTCCGTCAATTCCCGTAACGGCTCTCGGCTCTTTCGTGGCATCCCTCAAGCCTACTCTATCCCCAGATGACCCACTAGTTTAGCAAAGCGAGTGCGTGCTGGTATCGCTTGGGTATCGCTTTCCCGGATTGGAAGATTGTTTAATCGTTCGTGATGGACAAGTAGTAGCACAAGTGGTGGGGCACTTGTGCTTCGGTCTTAATATGAAGTTATTTCGCCATATCCGTCCCGTGCTTTTAGCATTGTTTTGCTTTCTTCCAGCAATCGGGCTCATGATTTGCGTAGGGCTATTTGCACCTACATTGGAAGCACAGTCGCTCACCAACAGCGATGCTGATTTGGATATTGACTTTGGGGTGAATGGTGTGGTGACAACCACAATTCCTGGCCGAATTACCAGGCTGTATTCGGCGGGAGATGGATTTCTAGCGCAGCTTGATGATTTTCGAATCGCACGTTTCGATGCCGCTGGGCAACTCATCTCTAACGTGATGACGCTTGCGCCACCCATGCGTATGACGGTTTATGGCTGGGTGATGCAACCTGATGCAAAGTCCATTCTTTTTGGCACCCTCACAGCAACGACATCTATGAGCGATGTAGCAGCACTGGTGCGACTGCGAGCCGATGGCAGCATTGATACGTCATTTGGGCAGGCAGGCTGGGTGACACATTGGATCAGTGATTGCCCGTGTCACTACTGACGGGACGCTGGACAACACCTATGGCAGCAATGGCGTTATGACGCATTCAATCACGCTAAAGCAACTTGCGCTGCAACGCGATAGCAAATTGCTGGCAGTCGGCATTCAATCACCGACTCTGGCGTTACTTCGTTTTATGCCGGGCGGTTCACCCGATACACAATTTGGCTCAACAGGTGTTGTGACTCTGTCCATTCCCAGTCAAGGCTCGGCCATGCTTGTTCAATTGAACGGCAAGATCGTGATTGGTGGAAGCTATACGGGCGAAGATGGTCGGGAGTATGCCTTGTTGGCCCGTTTTGTGGGCACACCGATTCCGATTCGAAAAGTCTTTCTGCCCATGTGTTGCTAGGGTCGGGCGAGTCTGGCAAAGCGCGGTTACGGCGGAGATTCAGTTGGTATCGCTTGGGTATCGCTTTTCGGCGCAGGCTGCTTGTTAAATCAGCAGATGGAGGAAAGATGACTAATCAAAAATTGACGATTGCATCTGTGTTGTCTGTTGTACTCGCTTTGTTGTTTTCTTGGGCCACGGCCGTGCCCATTGTTCGGGCTGCGCCGCTGGCTGCCAGCACCCCGACACGCGCAGCCACACGCGCCATTAAGCCTACACGTACACCACGGCCTACCGCTACGCGCCGACCCACTGCCACACCCAAAGCGCCAAAAGCGGCAGCGACGACCACGCCAATACCCGCCACGGCACCGCCCACGCGTGCGGCAGGTTCGGGCAAGCTCAACCCGGAGGCCTCGTTCGAGCTATCGCAGAAAGACCCATGCGGCTTGGTAAGTGCCGCCGAGCTTGAAGTCTTGCTAGGCAAGAAGCTGACTGCCAAGCCTGCGCCCTACACCGGGCTGGCAAATGGCATGGCCTGCGACTACGCGGTGGGCCAGGATGCAATCTTTCTGGCTGTCGAGCGCGATGATAAAAAGACGCTGCTGGCGCGGCGGCTGGCCAATATCGAGAAAGGCGGCTGCGGCTCCAGCTACAACCCCACCGAGGCCGAGATGAAGCCGTTTATGGAGAAGACTTTGACCGAAAAGTGGAAGCTGATGGTGGCCGCCTCGAACAAGTGCGGCGCGAAGTATGTGCCGGTGCCCGAACTGGGGCCAGATGCGTATGCCGACAATGGCATCCTCAGATTTGTTATGGGCAACACCATGCTGAGTGCCGAAGTGCCGGGCAGCACCGAGAAAGCCATTGCGCTGGCGAAGCTGGCGTTTGTGAGATAAGGAGAAATAGCGGACATGCGCTTTCAAAAAACAATCATCACCGTTGCGTTGATTTGCTCGGCCATGCATTTGCCAAGCACAGCGTTTGCTGGGGGCGTGGTGGGCAACGGCACGCCCGCCAGTTGCACCGAGGCTGCGTTGGTTGCGGCGTTGGCAGGCGGTGGGGGTGTCTCATTTAATTGTGGGTCTAATCCGCACACCATCACCTTCACCAGTCGTAAAACCATCAACGCCAACACCCGCATCGATGGTGCAGGCAAGATTACATTTAGCGGTGGCGGCACCACTGGCTTTTTTAATCTTGGCTCAGCACGCATGCTTACGTTAACGGCGCTGACGCTGACCAATGCTGGCAACGCATCCTCGCCTTCCAGCGGATTGGGCATCCTGGTGACCGATGGCACTTTGTCCATTTCCAACAGCACGCTTTCGCAGAATACGCGGGGTGTTATTTCCACCCTGACGGCGGCGGGCGTTGTCACCATCACCCACAGCCAGTTCATCTCCAACAGCAGCAACGGGTATGGCGGGGCCATCTACAACACTGGGCAATTGTTTATCAGCGATTCGGTTTTTACCGGCAATGTGGCCCCTATCAGCTACGAAGGCGGCGCAATTTACAACAACGGCGGCAATGCAACGAGCCGGGGTCGGGCCACGATCATCCGCAGCTACTTTAGCGGAAACACGGGTGGCTACGGTGGCGCTATCTCCAACTATGGCGCAATGACCATAACTCAAAGCACCTTGGCAAATAATGGTGCAACCTTCAATGGCGGCGGCGGCGGAGGGGCGATTCTGAGCGGGTCTGGCGGGCAATTGCTCCTGGTCAACGTTACAGTGACAGGCAGCACCACGCAGCCCAACAACACAGGCTCGGCGCTGTATGTGAATGGCGCCGTCGCCAGCCCAGGCCACGTGACGCTGGTGAATGTGACGATAGCCGACAACGCCGGGGCGAACGACCAAATTCACGTTGCCAACCTGGGCGTGGTGGATTTTAAGAACACGATTATTGCCAACAGCCCATGCACCAAAGATGCCACAGCGACACTGACCGACAGCGGCGGCAACATCGCGTTCAACGCACTCAATTGCCCTGGCGCAAATGCCGACCCGTTGCTTGGCCTGCTGCAAGACAACGGCGGGCCGACGTTCACCCGCGCCCTCTCCAGCACCTCGCCCGCGCGCGATGCAGGCCTCAACACCGGTTGCCCGGCCTACGACCAACGCGGCGTGGTTCGCCCACAAGGCACGCAGTGCGATATCGGCGCGGTGGAATACACCGCCGTGCCGGTGTTCACCAGCGTCAACCCCACAACCGTGTGCCTGGGTGCAAGCAGCGTGGCCCTTACTTTCACGGGTGCTAATTTGATTGATGGGCCGACAGGTACACGCATCAAGCTCAACGGCACGGCACTGCCCACCAAGTTTGTCAACAATACCCAGCTCAGCACTGTTCTCGGCGCGGCAGATTTGGCTGCCCCACCGCACACGCTCACCTTTACGTTGGAAACGCCGGTGGTGGATGGCGGCGTATCGGTTGCCTCGCACACCGTTGAGGTTGAAATTTGTAACCAACCGATTGCTGGGCTGACCGCAGCCAGCGATTCGCCGACGCTGCTGGGCAACCCCACCCAGCTCACCGCCACAATAACAAGCGGCGGTGGGGTGGCCTATGCCTGGGATTTTGGCGATGGGCAACTCGGCAGCGGAATGAATCCGACGCACACCTACGCCAGTGCGGGCAGCTACATCGCCACCGTAACAGCGACGAATAACCTGAACCGCATGGTGGCCGATACGGTCGTCAATGTGAACCTGGCGACGACGGGCTTGCTCATCAGCAACTTCACCTCAGAGTTTGGGGCGGTGATTACCTACACCTATGTGGTGACACACATTGCACCCGTGGGGTCGTTGCCTACCCCAGTAATCATTAGCGGCAGTGTGCCTGCGAATACAACATTGGTGACCTACACCAACGCCATTGCTGTGGCAACTGGGGGCGATTACGGTAACGGCTTTGTGCGCACTGCTCAACCCGTTTCGTTGCAGCCTGGGCAAGCCATCACGATTGTGTGGATTGTGAAGCCCGTCATCATCTTCGGCGATATTGTCAATCAGGCCCATGCCTCAACCGACGATGGCCGCTTGCAGGTGTTTGAGCGCGACCGCGTGCGGCGCATCTTCATCATCTCAGCGCGCAAGCCGTGAGCAATAGGACAGACCCTAAGGTTCTTTAAGACCCTAGGGTCTACGGATATCACCCAGCCTGCGTCACAAACGCGCACAGCCAATCCACCATCTGGCCCATATCGCCCAAATGCCCCATCTCGAATGGGCTGTGCGTGTAGCGGGCGGGGAAGACGATCATGGCGCTGGGAATATCGGCCTGCATAAAGCTGCGGCCATCGCTGCCAAACGAGGTGAACACGGCGTGCTGAATGGGGATGTTGTTCGCCGCCGCACAGTCCTCCATCGCCTTCGTTAAAGCGTAGTCATAGTGAATCAACGAATCTTTGTGGATGAGGCCCGGCCCCTTGCCCAACGCCAATGGCAGCGCCTTCTCGCCCACCGTGGGGATGTCCCCCGCCAGGCCAATCTCCACAACAATGGCCGCGTCAAAATCTTCTTTGGCCGCCAGCGCATAAGCCCCAATCGTGCCAATTTCTTCTTGCACGGTGCAGGCCAGCGTCACATCCCAGGTGTAGTCTGCGGGCTGCACGCGGCGCAGCATCTCGGTCATCACCGCCAGCGGCACGCGGTCGTCCAGGGCCTTGCCTACAATCATGTCGCCCCAGCGCACGGTCTCGCTGTCCCAAATGATGCGCGTGCCGGGCGTAACGCCACGCGCGATGAGTCCCTCGCGGCTCAAGCCCGTATCCACCCAGAAGTCATTCCAGGTCAGCTCCTTAAAATCCGGCATGGTAAAGCTGGCGATGTGGCCCGTCGCAGATGCGATCACCCCCGGAATGATGCCCGTACGCGCCAACACTTTGACCCGCGAACCGATGGTGAAAGCATTGCGCAAATCTGTGGTGCGCGCCCAACCCTGACCGTTGGCGAGAAACAAAAAGCCGTCGGCATCTATCGCCCGCACCAGGTAGCACAGCTCGTCGCCATGCGCGGCAATCAGCAATTTCTTGCCAACACGTTCTTGTGCGCCCCCAAGCGAATTGCTCGCCCGGGCCAACACATTGCCCACCCGCGTGCGCTCGGTCTTGGCCCCCAACCCGCCCCACAGCTTTTCGATGTGGTCGAGGACGATGCCCTCTTGCCCAACCGGGCCAACGAGTTCGGTGAGTTCTTTGATGAGGTTAAACATAGCTATTAGCGGTCAGCCATCAGCTTTGAACTCAGCCAGCATGGTGCTGAAAGCTAATCGCTGATAGCTGTCCGCTC
Source organism: Roseobacter sp. (assembly GCA_043748055.1). GTDB lineage: Bacteria > Chloroflexota > Anaerolineae > J036 > Brachytrichaceae > JANMVQ01. The sequence continues at coordinate 1,747 of JAYTNY010000541.1, read as the reverse complement.
TTTCAGTCCATCACAATGACCGAGCGCAACGTCTCGCCACGTTTCATCGCGTCAAAGGCTTCTTCGGTCTCTTCCAGTTTGATGAGGCGCGTGACCACCCCATCCAGATTCAATAGACCGCGTTCGTACCAGTTAGCCAGCATGGGGAAATCGCGCGTCGGCAAGCAATCGCCGTACCACGAGACGCGCAGGCTGCCACCGGTGTCGAAGAATTTCTGTAGCGGCAGTTCCAGCGTGGGGCCAGGGCCGGGCACACCGATGAAGACGCAGGTGCCGCCCAGGTCGCGGCTCCACAAGGCCTGCTCCAACGTGCGTGCGCTGCCCACGGCCTCGAACGAATAGTTCACGCCATTGCCGCCGGTGATGGCTTTAATCGCTGCGACCGGGTCGCCCTCTTTAGGGTTCACCGTGTGCGTGGCCCCAAACTGCTTGGCCCATTCCAGCTTGCGCGGGTCAATGTCCACGGCGATGATCGTCGTCGCGCCCGCCAGCTTTGCGCCTTGAATCACCGAATCACCCACGCCACCACAGCCAAACACGGCGGCGCTGGTGCCCGGTTTTACGCCAGCGGCATACAAAGCTGCGCCCACACCGGTCATCACCCCGCAGCCAATCAACGACATTTGGGGCGAGGGCAAACTGGCCGACACCGGTATGCATTGGTTGGCATGAACCAACGTGTGCGTGCAAAACGTGCCGATGCCCAACACCGGGTTCAAAATCTCGCCGCTCTTGCCGCGCATGCGCTTCTCGGCGTTCAGGCTGGCGCAGCAAAAGTTGGGCTGGCCCGCCAGACAAAAGCGACACTTGCCGCACGGCGCGCGCCAGGCCAGAATCACGCTATCGCCGGGTTTTACGTTCGTTACACCTGCGCCAATTTTTTGCACAATGCCATGTCCCTCGTGGCCGAGCAAGAACGGAAAGCCATCGGTGCCATACGTGCCGAGCTTCACGCCCAGATCGGTGTGACACACGCCCGAGGCCAAAATTTTGACGAGCGCCTCGTTGGGGCCGGGATCGTCAATGGTGAAGTCTTCGACAAGCGCCGCTGCGCCAGGGATGCGGGCGATAACGCCCTTTGCTTGGGTTGCCATATTGCTGGCATGTTGGCATAGGGGTTACGTGCTGTCAATTCGTAAGATTTTTTCGCGGAGAGGCGGAGAGGCGGAGGAGCGGAGGGAACGGAGAATAAATTTGTAAACAGCGATGTCGAGAACACACTATCGGCTCCGACTACTGGGTAGAAACGCACCAACTCAGTGCACAGGTTTACAGGTGCGAGATCAAATTTCTAAAGATAGTAAAGAGTTAATAAAAGGGGCAAGATGAAAATTATTTTATGGATTCTTCAAGTGTTACTAGCCGTCATGTTTGCGTGGCACGGTTGGCTGTTCCTGTCTCCGCCCGCAGAGGTGGCCGAGCTGTTGAACGCCCAATTTCCAATCAGGTTTCGCCTGTTTTTGGGTGCGGCTGAGGTGTTGGCTGCGGTGGGCCTCATCTTGCCGAGTGTGACACGAGTGCTACCCAAGTTAACCCCGCTGGCGGCGGCAGGGTTGATGATTGTGACCCTCAGCGCCACTGTGCTTCATTTAACGAGAAGCGAAATAGGAACCGCCATCACCACAGCCGTGCTGTTTGTGCTGGTCGCATGCGTGGCCTATGGGCGCTGGAAAATAAAGCCTATTGCGCCGCGAGCGATGTAGAAAACGCCAAGTTTGATCCGACTAATCTATGAAGCGCACCAATA
>JAYTNY010000540.1:0-2844 GCA_043748055.1 Roseobacter sp. | reverse complement strand
GTGGTTATTCATGACGATGGCGCAGGCTTTGAAACAACCCAGCCCATTAGCGCCGGACATTACGGCTTAATTGGGCTGCGCGAACGGGCGCGGCTGATGGGCGGCACATTGCACATAGACAGCGCGATTGGGCACGGCACAACACTGCGCTTGCGTGCGCCACTCACAGAGATTGCACCCCCGGAGGCCGTCTGTGTTGCCTGAGACAAACCCGATCCGCATCCTGATCGCCGACGACCACGAAGTGATTCGAGATGGCTTAAAGCTGATTCTGGAAGGCGAAGACGATTTTGTGGTGGTGGGCGAAGCCGCCGATGGGCTAGAAGCGGTGCAGCGCACGTTGGAATTACAACCTACCGTAGTGCTGATGGATTTGCGCATGCCGGGCCTGAACGGGCTGCAAGCCATCGAGCAGATTCATGCGCAACACCCCGCTATTGCCATCGTCATTCTGACCACTTACGACGAGGATGACTGGATGATGCGCGGTCTGCGGCTGGGCGCACGCGGCTATCTGCTCAAAGATGTAAAACGGCAGGTGTTATTCGACAGTTTGCGTGCAGCGGCGCGTGGCGAGGCGTTGTTGCAACCAGAGACATTGGCCCGTGTGCTGAACGCAGGTTCACCTGCAACCGTAGCGCTAGTTCCCAACGAGATCATGTTGACCCCAAGAGAACGCGAGGTATTGACCGGGGCTGCGCGCGGTGAGCGCAGCAAAGAAATTGCGTTGCGGTTGGGCATCAGCGAACGCACGGTGAAGGCCTATCTCGCCAGCAGCTACGAGAAGCTGGGTGTGGATTCGCGGGCAGCGGCGGTGGCAATTGCCACTCAGCGTGGGTTGATTTGAGTGCGCTCTTACTTGCTGATCGCCACTCGATCCAACTCCACATCATCAAACGACTCCGGCGCTTCCAGCGGTTCCAGGTGGGTGGCGACCACGGTGTTGGGCAGCACAGCGCGCATGTCGCGTTCAATCTTCTCCAGCAGGGCGTGGCCTTGCTGCACCGTCCACTCGCCGGGCACCAGGATGTGAACCGAGACGAAGCGCCGTGCGCCGCTTTGGCGTGTGCGCAGGGCGTGGTAGGTCACGCTTTTCTGGCAATACTTCTCCAGCACTTTTAGGATGGCTTCGCGCTCGTCGTTGGGCAGCACCGTATCTAGCAGGCCCATGGCCGAGCGACGCACCAACTGGATGCCCTGCCACACGATGTTGGCGGCGATGGCGAGCGCGATGGCTGAATCCAGCCAGCCCCAGCCAGTAAGTGTGACGGCAGCCACGCCGATGATGACGCCAATCGACGTCCATACATCGGTGAAGAGATGCTGGGCATCGGCCTGCAGGGTGATGGAGTTTTGCTGCGTGCCCACGCGCAGCAGCACACGCGCCACAGCGAAGTTGATGAGCGTCGAAACGCCTACGATGACGAGACCGATGCTGGTTTGTTGGATGGGTTGCGGGGCCATCCAGCGTTGCACCGCCGCCACCGCAATGCCCAGCGCCGCCACGACGATGAGCGCACCCTCGACGCCGCTGCTGAAATACTCAGCTTTGTCGTGGCCGAAGGCGTGGTCGTCATCCGGCGGGCGGGCGGCGATGCTGAGCATGACCAGCGCCACCCCGGCGGCGGCCAGGTTGACCAGCGACTCCAACGCGTCCGACAGCAAGCCGACCGAGTTGGTGAGCCAGTAGGCCCCGGCCTTGAGGGCGATGGTGATGAGCGCCGCAGCGATAGAGAGCCAGGCGTAACGGACGAGGTGGTGGCGTTGCACAGCGAGATGATAGCGTGACGAGATCACGCTCTTTTCTTTCGCGAAGATTAGCGCCTAACGCGCTCCAAGCGCGTTAGGCGCTTGCGCAAATTAGGCAGGCACAGCCAACGCCGTTGCGGCCATGATGGCGACACCGGCGGCGATGCCGACAAAGGTGGGCCAAGACACCAGCGGCAGGTGGTCTTCCTCGCTTTGCTTCATCAGCAGCTTGCCCACCTCGTACACCACTTGGGCAATGGCGCCTGTGCCAATGGCTAGAAAGAGGGCCGCAGCCAGCTTGTTGAACACAAAGCCACCAATCCACACGCCCAGCACGGCAGGCAAACCGGCCAGCGCCGCCAATGCGATGAAGTGCCACAGCTTGGGTTTCTCGCGCACCAGCGGGGCGACGATGCCAATGCCCTCGGTGATGTTGTGCAGGGTGAAGCCGACGACCAGAAACGTGCCCAGCGCGGCTTGGCCGTTGGCAAAGGCCGCGCCAATGGCTAAGCCCTCACCCAAATTGTGCAAGCCAATGCCCAGCCCAATGCGCGTGGCCGTGCCCAGGCGGGATGGCGCTGCGCCGGGCTTGCTGGTGCTGATGGCGATGAGCAACAAGAACGTTAGGATGGCGGTGAGGATGACAACGGGTTCGCCGCCGAAGGCTGCGGGGGTCTCCAGCATAAATTCGCGGGCCTCGGCGAACGAGCCGAACAGCAGATACAAGAGCAGGCCCACGGTCAGTGCCAAAATTAACTGCATACCTGTGCGGCCCATGCGGCGCAAAGCTGGGAACCACAACATGCCCAGGCCGATTGGGATGAAGCCGACGTAGAGGCCCAGCAGCGCGTATTGCCAGAAGGTGGCTGCGCTGGGTTCGGGTGTTTGCGTGGCTACGGCGATCTCGGCATCGAACGTCACGCCGTTGTTGCTAACCAGCGCGATGGCGTGCGGCTCGTCTTGCTGCCAGGGGAAGTCTATGGTTACAGTGGCTTTGCCCAGGCGTGGTATTTCGTTGGATGGGGTGATGGCGAACTGCCAGTACGCGTCATCAATTAAGACTTGGGCGATGGTGACGGGGTCTGCCCCGCCGTT
>JAYTNY010000539.1:0-14234 GCA_043748055.1 Roseobacter sp. | reverse complement strand
TTTAGTTTGGCATCGCCAATCGCGCCCTCTTCAAACCAGTGCAAATCGCTGCCGCACACGCCTACCGAAGTGATCTTGAGCAACGTGTCAAATTTGTCGTCCGTCGTGGGCACACGCTCATCGTGCGCCCGCAAATCATGAATATTGTGTAATCGAATCGCTTGCATGTTTTAACTCTATTTTTTTCGCGGAGGTGCGGAGGGAGCGGAGATGCGGAGCAATTTCAAATTTTATTCCTCCGCACCTCCGCTCCTCCGTATCTCCGCGAAAGAGATTTGAAAACTTACGCTGCTGCTCCAATCGCCACCTTGATGGCGTTCTCGACCGCGTTGGCTTTGGCTTCCAGCACCACGCTCTCGCTGGCGGTGCGTTGCGCAATCACGCCACAGATGCAAGCGGCCTCGAAGCCATACACGCCCGCCATCTTAAACAGCGTGCCGCTCTCCATCTCGTAGTTCAAGATATTCAGATGCCGATATTCCTCGGTGATGCCCTGCAACCAGCGCATGAGATTCGGGTTGGCCGATGCGCTGCGCTCCTGCCCCTCGTAAAACGAATCTACGCTGGCCGTAATGCCCACGTGATAGTCCACACCCATCGCCTTCGCCGTCTCGGCCAAACGCACCGTTAAAAATGGGTCGGCAGCGGCGGGGTACTCGACGGGTGCAATATCGTTGGCTGCACCTTGTCTGCACAGCGCCGCACGCGTAATCACCACGCTACCGGGTTTTACGTGCGCCTGAATGCTGCCGCACGTACCGATGCGAATGATTTGCCGAATGCCCACCTGCACCAGTTCGTTGACGACGATGCTGAGCGACGGCGCGCCCATGCCGCTGGTAGCCGCAAGCAACCGCTTGCCGCTCGGCAGCGTGCCCACATAGCTGTTCAGGCCGCGATGCTCGCTGAGCATAGTCACGTCTTTGAGATAGGTCTCGGCGATGAGCTTGGCGCGGTCGGGATCGCCGCTCAGCAGCGCCATCGTCGGCGGGCTATTGCCAAAGTCTTTTGCGCCAAAGCCGATGTGATAAAAGGTTTGATCGGAGGCACCACTACGCGTTACGGGTTGTATGCGTAATTTCACAATCGCATCATTCGCACGTGTTCGACTCAACTCGTTCTCTTTGAGGATGCGTGCAGCAGGCGTATTGAGCTCAGTTGTAATGCTCAGAAACAAGTGCTCTACACCAATGTAGTCATCTCTCAGCCTATTGGCTTCTTCGTTAGCCACATCCAGAATTTTCTTAAGCCGTGGCGTAATAAAGACCTGCGCCGTTGTTCCCGTGCCATAAAGATTGACACGCGGGCTGGCACGCAACACCTCATCCAACTTTGTTTTGATTGTGCTCGGATCAGCATTCAGCATTTGCACCAGTTGAGACACCCGGCCGTCTTGCTGTTCCATCAATCCTAAAAACAAATGCTCGGTGTCCACTTGGCTGTGGCCGTAACGCTGCAAAATTTCGTAGGCGCGGGCAGCGGCATCTTGTGCCCGTTCGGAGAAGCGGTCAAATCGCATCATGGGTGAATGTTACCGTTTGTTGTCTATGACAAGGCAAGCTACGCCCACGCAGGCACCTACCAAAGATATTGGTATTACCTGACCAGCAACGCCAGCCAACCAATCGCTTGGGGCAATCCGGATACGCGTCAAAATCATCAGGCGGGAAAACACAAACAAAATTAGAAATACCCATAGAACCGAAGTAGCACTGGTGATGCCGTATACAAACAGGCTGCGCAGCGAGAACGCTTCTCTAGCCATCCATCGGCGCAATTCATACATGAAAAAGCCGATTGTCATCGGGGCGATGAGCATCAGGGTCAGCAAAAGGCCCGGCATTAACGGAGCAAACAACGCTGCCAGCGCATACGTCATCGCAATAATGAGCAGTGCAACCAGCGGAGCCAGGATAGCTCCAACCAAAGCATGAGTGATATAACTGCGGCTCAATTGTTTGCGCATCCTCCCTCCCCTGCAGAACGCAACTTGCTTGCGACGCAAATTGTACGGCGTTAAAGCCTGTGCCGCAGCGTGCCGCGAACGCACGACCGTAAACGGTCGTGCTCAACAACGAAGCCCGTTGGGCTAAAAAGTAAACAGCCCAACGGGCTTCGCTGCTCAGCCCTGCGGCTTCAGCCAGCTTGCCCTGAGCGAAGTCGAAGGGTTCCCAGCGCGCTGCCCAAGAAACTTTTGCCAATGCACCGATAATCCCCCTCCCACAAAAATGTCCAGCATCCGCGTCCTCAACCTCCACAAAACCTTCGCCCGCGCCAGCGCACCTGTGCCTGGGCTGATGCCAAATTCAAGCAGCCCCACCAACGCCCTCAACGGCATCAACCTCGATGTGCGCGATGGCGAGAGCATGGTAATTCTTGGCTCATCTGGCAGCGGCAAAAGCACGCTGTTGCGTTGCGTGGCTGGGCTGGAAGACTACGAGGGCGATATTTTCTATGGCGAACAAAACATGAAAGACGTGCCACCCAAAGATCGCGGTATCGGCATCGTCTTTCAAAACTTTGCGCTGTATCCCAACTTCGAGAGCAAGGGCAATCTCGGCTTCTTCTTCAAGCTGCGCAAGCGCGAGGCCGAGATTGACGAGCGCGTCAAACTCACCAGCGAACTGATGGGCATTGGCTTTGATGCGCTGCTAGAGCGCAAACCCACCACGCTCTCCGGCGGGCAAAAACAGCGCGTGGCCGTCGCCCGCGCCATCTGCCGCGACCCCAAGCTGCTGCTCTTCGACGAACCCCTCTCCAGCCTGGATGCCCAACTACGCACCAACACCCGCATCGAGATTCGCCGTTTAATTTCGCGCTTCGGCATCACCACGCTCTATGTCACCCACGACCAAACCGAGGGCACCATCATGGGCGACCGCATCGCCATCATGGATGCAGGCCGCGTGCTGCAAGTAGGCAGCTACCGCGAGTTGTATGACACACCCGCTAACACCTTCGTCGCCGGTTTCCTCGGCGCGCCCGCCATGAACTTGTTTGATGGCGTACCCGAAGGCGACAGCGTGCGTGCATTGGGCGGCTTGCTGCCCCTCACGCCCTCGCATCATCACCTCATCTCCTCATCTCCTCAAGTCACCCTCGGCATCCGCCCCGAACATTTGCAACCCAGCCCGGCACCAGCCTGGATCACCACAAAAATTGAGCTGGTCGAGCGCATCCCCTCCGAACGCGCCCAACTGTGCTACTTCACCGTGCAAGGCCAACGTTTGGTGATGCGTGCGCCGCAAGAGCCGGTGTTGGAGGTGGGGCAGAAAGTGAATTTGAGCGCCCAAGCCAAAGATGTCATGCTCTTTGACAAAACCACCGGCCAGCGAATATAGAACCTATAGGGACGACATCCCTTGTAGGGATGTCGTCCCTAATAACTCAAAGGGCTTGCTGGGTCACAAACTCTAACTCGCATCCAATGTCTGTCTTATCCTTCTCCAACGTCGCTCGTTAACATCAAAGTAGTTCAACCAGTAGGAGGTAACAGAATCATGTTTTTTGACCCGATGTATTTTGTATTCGCCATCCCCGGCCTGCTTTTGGCGTTGTGGGCGCAATACAAAGTTAAAAGCACGTTTGCCAAATATGCCCAGGTGCCCACATCCGGCGGCGTTACAGGCCGCGATGCGCTGGGCCGCATGGGATATGCGCGTGGGGTAAACGGTGCGGATGTCGCCAAGCTGCTCATGCGCCAAACCGGCGTAAGCGTGGGCCTAACCAATGTGCCCGGCTCGCTCACCGACCACTACGACCCACGCACCAAAACCATTGCGCTGTCCGAAACCTCGCAGCAAGATTCGGTCGCCTCAGTCGCTGTCGTCGCCCACGAGTTTGGGCATGCCATGCAAGACGCCGAGAACTATGGCCCCCTCAAACTGCGCGGGGCCATTGTGCCCGCTGTGCAAATTGGTTCGTGGGTTGGCCCAATTATTTTCATCGCAGGCATGTGGTTGCAGTCCACCACGCTGGCCTGGCTGGGTGTGATTGGGTTCGGGCTAACCGCGTTGTTCGCATTGGTCACGCTGCCCGTGGAGTTTGATGCCAGCAACCGCGCCCTCAAGCTGCTGCAAGGCAACAACATTCTGGTGGGCGAGGAACTGGCCGGCGCAAAGAAAGTGTTGGATGCGGCGGCGCTCACCTACATCGCGGCGGCGGCCCAATCCATCCTCACCTTGCTCTACTACGTCAGCCTGCTGGGCGGCTTCCGCCGCCGCGAGTAATAGCCTGCTTGCAAAAGTAGGGGCGTTGCATGCAACGCCCCTACGAGCGCCGCGTGCGAACGGACTTTTGCAAGAGGTCTACTCAAGGAACGGGCGTAACCATTTCCGGAATCACAGTTAGCGTGGGCACACGCGTCGGAAGCGGTGATGTGAACACGATGGGCAAATAGTTCTGGTTTGTAGTGCTTGCCGAAGCGGCGACTACGCCTAAAAATAACAGCACGACCAATACCAGAGCAAACATTCGCATGGGCCAGATTCTAGTCTGGCCCTTTTGTTTGCCGTTTGCGCGACAATCGTCGCCATGCTCTACGACATCTCCCGTCCCATTACGCCAAACACCGCAGTTTTCCCCGGCGATACGCCCGTCTCGCTCAAGCAAGTCATGCGCATACAAGATGGCGACTCGTGCAACGTCAGCGCGATAACGATGAGCGTGCATGCGGGCACACACATCGATGCGCCACTGCATTACTCAAAAGATGGCATCGGCATCGACCAAGTTGGGTTGGATATTCTGATCGGCCCCGCTCGTGTCGTCTCATTCGATGTAGCACACGTCATCACCAAAGCCGATTTGCTGCAACATGATTTGCGCGGCGTGCAGCGGCTGCTGGTTCACACCTGGGGCAGCACCACACCGCATCATATTTTTGACCGAGGGTTTGTGCATGTTGCACCCGAAGCCGCCGATTACCTGGGCGATCTGGGCCTAAAACTCATCGGCATGGATACGCCCTCGGTAGATGAGGCGAGCAGCAAAACCCTGCCCGCGCACCTAACCTTTCTGCGCCACAACGTCATCATCATAGAGAGCCTGTGCCTAACGGGTGTGCCCGATGGCGACTACGAACTCATCGCGCTGCCAATCAGAATTGAAGGTTGCGATGCCGCACCTGCGCGCGTGTTGCTGCGTTAAGGCGTAGGCGTGGGCGTGCCTTGCGGCCTGCGCCACACAAACCGCCAAGCCTGGCTCTGCGGGCTAAGGTCGTTGTAGATCGGCAGGTTCGTCTTGGGGTCGGTTGCCAGCTTTTGCTTCACGCTCACAAACCAGCGGAACGAACGCTCGAACTGCACACCCACTAACTCTTGCGAGAGCTTGAGCGAAGTAGCTTTGGTCTCGTAGATCGGCACAATCGTCTCGCCCTGCGGCTGAATCTCAATCACGTAATACTCGTTCTCGCGCAGCAGCCCCGCCGAGAGCCATTGCAACGTAATCACTTGCTGCGTCTCGGTAAACGTTGCGCCATCTTGGGGCGAGGCCAACTGCGGCGAGGCATAGCCAATGCGCGACGTGGGCGTCATCGCCACTTGCGGCGGCGATGTGGCTGCTACAGGCGCAGCCGCAAACTTCAACACCAACTTCTGCCCAATCTGAATCGTGCAGCTCGCGTCCAGGTTATTCAGCTTGATAATTTGATCAGTCGTCAGCCCCGGAAACTTCTGAACAATCTTGCTGCACACATCGCCGGGTAACACCTCGTAGGTTAATTCGGGCGGCAGCGTTGCAAGCGGTTGGGTGTTGTCGGTGGATGGGGCACCGGGTGGCTGGGGCGTAGGCGATGGCCCCGGCGTGGGTGTGGGCGCAGGAATCAACAGCTTGTCGCCAATGCGAATGCGCGTGCAGGTTGCATCGGTCAAGTTGTTCAGCGCCATAAATGGGGCCAAGCGCACTCCAAACTTCTCGGCAATCGTGCCGCACGTGTCGCCAGAGACAACCGTGTAATCCTGCGGCGGCACAGGCGTGGGCGAGACCGGTGGCAACGTGGGCGCAGGCGTGTCGGTCGGTGCAAGCGGTGCGGCCTCTGCGGAGTCGGGGGTAAGCGTGTTAGCACCGGCCAGGGCATCGGTCGGTAGCACCTCGCCGCTCGCCAACGTGGCCTGCTGCGGCTGTATCGTCACTTGTATGCCGTTGCCGGTTGCACCGTTGCCGGTCAGGCCTCGCAGCAAAAAGAACGCGCCAGCCACAAGCCCCACCACCACCGCAATCACTCCCACCACGCCCCACGGCACGCGCCGCAACAACGCAGCTGGCGATGCAGATGGGTCAATCATCATCGTCGCAGGCCGCACCGCCTTGCTAGCCCCAGTTACTTTCTTTGGCCCAGGTTCTGGTTTGGGCGCAGGCGGCGGCACTGGCTTTGTTATAGGCCGGGTGTCGGGCAAAACGGATTTGGCAACGGGCGAGATAGGTTGAATAGGTTTTGTTGGCGGCTTGGATTGCGGCAACACAATGGGCTTGGTCGGTGGCAAATCCATACGCGGCGCATCATCAACGTCCGAATCGGGCTTGGGTTCTTCTTTAGCTGAGGCTGCCTTAACAACTGGGGCAACAGGCTTATGAACAATGATCGGCTCTGCTTCGACAGGAGGTGGAGCCGCAGATGGCATAGAAGGTGTAGAAGCCAGGCTGAACTCGTGGCCGCAAATGGGGCACGCAGCCACCTCGGCCCCTACGCGCGAACCGCATGCCGGGCAGCGTTTGATGATGGATTTTGAGGGAAGTTGGGAACTCATGTGTGGGTAATTAGTGAATGGGGATTGGGGGTTAGTGATTGAACTCTACAAATCACCAAGCCCTATTCACCAATCACTGCTTCACTCCATCCAGCCCCAACTTCGCCGCATCCACCTGCATCGCCTTTAGCACAAACTCAATATGCTCGTCCAAAGGCACGCCCAGGTTAGCGGTGTGGTGCTCAATTTCCTCGCGGTGAACACCCGCAGCAAAGCCTTTTTCTTTCCACTTCTTTTTAATCGACTTGAGTTCCACGTCCGCAATATTTTTGCTGGGGCGCACAAACGCAACGGCGGCCACCAAGCCCGTTAGCTCATCCACCGCCACCAACGTTTTCTCCATCGGCGTTTCGGGCGTAACGCCTGTGCGTTCATCGGCATGCGCCAGAATCGCCTTCAGAATCGGCTCTGGCCAACCTTGCTCGCGCAAAAAATTTACGCCGGTTACGGGGTGGCCGGTTTCCAAATTCGGGTAGCGTTGGTAATCAAAGTCGTGCAACAAGCCAACCAGGCCCCACTCCTCCACATCGCCGCCCGCTTTGGCAGCATAGGCGCGCATGGCTGTTTCCACAGAGAGCATGTGTCGAATCAGCGCGGGGTCGGTCGTCCATTCTTGCACCAGCGCCCAAGCCGTGGCGCGGTCGTAGGTCTTCTCACTCATAATCGTGCAAAAGTGTAGCAGATTGAAAACCTATTGAAAACTTTATGGCTAACAACTCCAACTCCATCTCAAACCCAAACTCAAACTCAAACTTTCTTTCCGACACCCAAATGGCCCGCCGCCCCGGCATCCTCGATCTGGGACTGGGCCACCCCGACCCAAGCCTGCTGCCCGTCGCCGCTATGAAGCGCGCCGCAGCCCAAGCCCTCGACACGTTCGGCAGCGATGCGTTGAGCTATGGCTGGGCCGCCGGGCCAGGGCCGTTGGCCAATTGGTTGCGCACGCGCATCGGCAATACCGAAGGCCGCACACCTGCACCCGATGAATTTCTCATCACCGCTGGCAACTCGCACGCGCTCGATCAGTTGCTGACGCTGCATACCCAACCCGGCGATGTGGCTCTCGTCGAAACGCCCACGTACCACCTGGCTGTGCGCATCTTCAAAGACCACTCGCTGCAACTTGTGCCTGTGCAAACCGATGACGAAGGCCCGCGCCTGGGTGCGCTAAAAGCAACTTTGACCCAACTGAAGCACGAAGGCAAACAGCCCCGCGTGTTCTATACCGTGCCTACTTTTCACAACCCCACCGGTCGCTCATACAGTTTGGCGCGGCGGCTCGGCCTAATTGAGTTGGCGACGGAGTCCGGCTTCCTCATCATCGAAGACGATGTCTATCGAGAATTGGCTTATGACCAACCCGCCCTACCCTCGCTGTGGAGCCTTGCGCCAACGGGCGTTGTGGCTCGTCTAGGCTCGTTCTCAAAATCGCTCTCACCCGGTTTGCGTTTAGGCTGGCTCACGGCGGGCGCAAGCCTCATCCACAAACACACCAACAGCGGCCTGCTGGACAGCGGCGGCGGGTTGAACCAATTTACGGCGATGGCTGTCTCGGCCTTGTGCGCCGCCGGGGACTTCGATGCGCAAGTGGCGCTCTTCAAATCTGCCTACAAAGAGCGGCGCGATGCGCTGCTGAGCGCGTTGGCCGAGCACCTGCCCACAGGCTGTGTGTGGCAAACACCCGCTGGCGGTTTCTTCGTGTGGGTGGTGCTACCGGATGGGTTGCGCAGCGATATTTTGCTCTCGCATGCCGAATCGTGTGGCGTGTCATTTGTGCCCGGCACCAAGCCATGTTGGAACGGCGGCGGCGAAAATGCGCTGCGGCTGGCCTTCAGCCTGTATGCGCCAGCTGAGTTGGCCGAGGCGGCGAAGCGACTGGGCGCAGCGTGCGTGCGCCTATCGCAGTAAACTTTGGCCCATGGCTCTCTCACCCCTCGCTGGCAAGCCAGCCCCTGCGTCCATGTTGATGGACATCGCCACGCTCGAACGCGCCTACTATGACCACACGCCCGACCTGAGTGACCCCACCCAACGCGTGGCCTTTGGCACCAGCGGGCATCGCGGCTCGCCGTTTGCGGGCAACTTTACCGAGGCGCATATTCTGGCGATTACCCAAGCCATTTGCGAATACCGCAAGGCCAACGGCATTAGCGGGCCGTTGTTTATGGGCCAAGACACGCATGCCGCATCTGCACCCGCCCAACGCACGGCGCTGGAGGTGTTGGCCGCCAACGGCGTAGATGCACACATTCAACGCGAGGGTGGCTTCGCGCCCACACCGGTCATCTCGCGGGCCATCCTGGTACACAACCGCGCCCACATAGCGCGTGCCGATGGCATCGTCATCACCCCTTCCCACAACCCGCCCGAAGACGGCGGCTTTAAGTACAACCCGCCCGAAGGCGGCCCCGCCGACACTGCCATCACCAAGTGGGTGCAAGACCGCGCTAACGAATTGATGCGAGCGGGCAACAAAGACGTAAAGCGCGTCTCGTACGAATCCGCCCTCAAAGCCGACACGACCCATGCCGATGATTTTGTAATGCCGTATGTGCGTGACCTGGCCACAGTGATTGACATGGAAGCTATTCGTGCCTCTGGCCTCAAGATTGGGGTTGATCCGTTGGGTGGCGCGGCATTGGCCTACTGGGAACCCATCGCCCATCATTACAAATTAAGTATCACCGTCGTCAACAAAAAATTTGATCCGACCTTTGGCTTTATGACCGTTGACCACGACGGCAAGATTCGCATGGATTGCTCCAGCCCGTCTGCGATGGCGGGCTTGGTCGCGCTCAAGGATCAGTTTGATATTGCCTGGGGCAACGACCCGGATGCCGACCGACACGGCATCGTCACGCGCTCGCTGGGGCTGCTAAACCCCAATCACTATTTAGCGGTGGCGATTCAGTACTTGCTGACGCATCGCCCGCACTGGCCCGCCAGCGCAGCGGTGGGCAAGACGCTGGTGAGCAGCAGTCTGATTGACCACGTGGTGAATGACTTGGGCCGCAGCTTGTGCGAGATGCCGGTGGGCTTCAAGTATTTCGCGGGCTTGTTCGATGGCTCGTTGTGCTTTGGCGGCGAGGAGAGCGCTGGGGCCAGCTTCTTGCGCCGCGATGGCACGGTATGGACGACCGACAAAGACGGCCCGTTGCTGGGCCTGCTGGCCGCCGAGATTACAGCGACAACGGGCAAAGACCCCGGCCAACATTACTTGGATTTGACGGCCAAGTTCGGCACGCCGTATTACACCCGCATTGATGCACCTGCAACACCGGAGCAAAAGAGCGCGTTGTCCAAACTCTCACCCAGCGCTGTCAGCGCGACGACATTGGCGGGGGATGCGATTGTGGCGAAGCTGACGCAGGCCTCGTGCAACGGCGCAGCGATCGGTGGGCTAAAGGTCAGTTCGGCGCACGGGTGGTTTGCCGCGCGGCCCTCTGGCACCGAGAACATCTACAAGTTGTATGCCGAGAGCTTTACCAGCGCAGCCCATCTGGCGGCGATTGTGCGTGAGGCGCAGGAGATTGTGCTGAGGGCGTTGTAGGAACGACAAAATTTTGGCCTTGAGGCAATCTTTGGGAGAATGATCGCGAATAATGGTTAATCAATACCCTGATGTCTTAACAGTTGATCAAGCCGCAGATTTTTTGCAAATTACAAAGCTTGATTTCGAATACGTACTTAAAACTGAGCAAATACCAGTTGTGATCTTGTCAGGCCAAATTCGCATTCTCAAATTAAGTCTGATTGATTGGTTTAAACAAAAAAGCAAGGCTTATACATCACAATCTTTACATATAGAAAATGCAGACTTACCAATCGAATCAGAGTCGGCAATTAATTTAGTCTCGAGCTCGCTACAAAACTCTGACTCAAAAAATGAAAGTATTGATACTGATATCCTACTTGGGGATATTACTGAACCCGATATCACATTACCAGACACCTTAAATGGTGTCGTAACTGCATGGTATGAAAACTATTCAAATGGTCGGATTACAACGCTGGATGACATTACTTACAATGTCAAATCTATCGATGTAGATGAGGACTGGCAGACATTGAAAGTAGGTAATCTTGTTGCCTTCTTTATAGATGAAGAATCAAATTACTCTGCGGGGTTTAAAAACGCAAAGCGCGTGAGAGTTAGACAAGAAGCTGAACTAACCTCCAAAGATCGTTCATCTATGCTCTATAAAACAGCAAATTTGTTGAAAGATAAAGATGTGGCTACTGCTGGAAAGCTCATGTATCAAGCTTTGAGTTTTTCTCCCTTGGAAGAAATGTATCTTGAATACGCAGATTTGGTAAAAAGTTATCGTTCAGATTGGGCGGTCAATTCGTTGCATAGGGGTGCACAAACATTTCCAAACTCTGGAGCTATTTATTACGAATTGGCAAAACTTTATTGGGATGATCAAAGGTTTGATGACGCAACTAAATATTTGCAGCTTGGATTAGAAAAAACAATTGGTGTTAGTCATGATCTACACTGGCTTTTAACTCAAATTCATATTGAGCAACACGACTTTGAAGAAGCAAGGTTTCACTTTAATAAAGCTCTTGAGTTAAAGCCTGAGTTTATTAATGATGCCAGCTACAAAAGAGTTAGTTTTGACCTTGGGCTGATCCCACCTGGGAATGGCATTGAGTCACGCGCTGCGCAAATCAGAGAATTCTTCAAAGCGGCTAACTTCGATGTAAAGACTAACGAAGTTTCAGAAGGTGAAGCTGATTTAATTATTTCGGCTAACACAGACGACTACTCTGATTCTTTTGATATCCGAGGAGATATTCTTGTTCGATGTTTAACCCGAAAAGCCAAGCAAAAAGATATAGACAATGTTTTGAACGCAGTGCGCAAATCTTCTGACATCAATCAAAACAGAGAACTCATATTCCTTGCGGCAGAAAATCTAGCTACTCTTGAAAACGCATTGCTTCGCAATGCAGAAGATGGGCGCGAAGTCATTATTCCACTTGACTATCCTGATGTGGAGAATGCTATGAAATCTGGGCCTCAGAATCTTTTGCAGAAGCTTTTGGATCAGTGGTTAACTAAGCGCGACTTATTTCATGTCAAGACTCATGTTTCTGGAAGAAGATTTTTTGGGCGCGAATCTGAAATTCGGTTGCTAACACGTAGCATTGATGATGGGCACCATGTAGGTGTATATGGACTTAGGCGTGCCGGAAAGACATCCTTATTACATCAACTCAAACAAGCAAGACCAAAAGACATCATCATTTTCTGTAGCGCAGAAGAAGCAACTTCGCTTTCGCACTGTGCCTATATGTATTGGCTAATCAGCAGAAAACTGTATGAGGTTTTAGTAGAAAAAGCTGATGAGCTTGGTATAGCTGCAAATAATCTCCGCTTGGAACTGGGAACAAAATCATCTTATGCAAGCCTTAATCAGGCTAAGGAAAAGAATGCCATGCGATTCGATAGTGACATGGCTCGAGTATTGGACTTATTGACTCCAACTAACGGGGTTAGTGCAAAAATTGTGGTGATGATAGATGAAATAGAGTGGATGCTGCCATCACAAAGTAATCCACAGGGATTTGAAGGGCACGCTCTATTCTTTCAAAGATTGAGAAGTCTAGGTCAGTCTACCAATGGCAGGGTAGTTAGCATAATCGCTGGTGCTAATCCATTAATAAGTGAAAGACCCAAACTTGAAGGTTTCGATAACCCTGTCTTTCAATTTCACCAAGAAATGTTTTTGCCACTTTTTCCTAAGAGCGAATGCAATCAGATGCTCACTCAACTAGGTCACTATATGAATGTTGAGTTTAAGGAAGAAGGGTTAGATCTTATTTATAAAGAAACTGGAGGACATCCATATATCGCTCGCCAATTTTGTAGCCATATCTGGAACTCTTTGAGAGATGAAAGCCGGAATCGGACAGGAAAATTATGCTTTTCACAACAACTAATAGAAGAGCATATTGAATCATTTATTCGCGACAAAGGGTCTATTCTCGGAGAAATTGTTGAGCGTCTTGAATCGCACTTCCCTGAGGAACTAGAGCTATTAAAATTCATTTCTGAAGGTGTTTCAACCGTATCGGAATTGTCGTCTTTGCTTCCAAGTGGGCGCACTGTAGATGATGCATTGCGACATTTACAAGGTTACCAACTTATTAATTTTGTAGGTGATCGCTACAGCGTCAAAATCAATTTATTAGATCGCTGGCTCAAGCGGTAGCAATCGCGCAAATCCATCCCAAATCATGAATCTCAATACAAATCCCTACAACTGGCGTTCAGCGAATCCATCTATTTTCTACGGGCAGGAACGTCAAAAGTTATCCGAAGCTATGGTTAGCCGTCTTCGCAAGGGAGATTCATTCGGCATCACTGGCGGAAGAAAAATGGGTAAGACTACTCTCCTGAGACACGTCAATACAAATCTTCTGAAAGAAGCCGAAACTTCTATTAAAGGTGGGCTGCTCATTGTTCCAGTTTTAATCGAAACACTGTCCCTGCCTCCTATGACTCTTGACGAGATATTCTTGCATCTGAGCAAAAGAGTGGAGTTGGGTTGTTCGGAGTTTTCTTCTCGTGTTAAGGTCGCCTTGCCAACTTCTGCAAATGACTTCTCAAGATATACACAAGAGCTTATTCGTTCGATTGAGGAATATAGAGTTCAAATCATCTTCCTATTTGATGAGATCGAGCCGTTATTAAATGAACCTTGGGGAAGAGGTTTCCTAAATCTTTGGCGATCACTGCTTACGGACGAATTTTTATCACTTCATCTAACAAGCGTATTTTGCGGAGCCAGTGAAATGTACAAAACGGCACAAGATGTAGGCTCACCGTTGTCCAATGTCTTAGATTGGTACGAGCTCTCGTTATTCAGTGTTGAAGATACACGTTCACTGGCATGTCTACCTTGTTCTTACGAATGGCCAGATCAATTTATTCAGGCATTGCATGTAATCACAGGTGGGCATCCTTTTCTAATTCAGTACTTGATGCAGAGTATTTGCGATCAAGATGTAACAACTTGGGACAATTCGCTTGAAGTAGCTAAAAAACGTTTTTTGATGGAGCAACGTATGCAGTTTCAAAATTGGTGGGATAGCTTTGATGGCTCTACCCAAGGCGTTTATGATCTCCTAAGTAAGAAACACAGTTTAAATTTGAGAGATATTTCTACAGGCTACGGAATTAACCCACACCGAAAAATGTCTATTCTTGCTCATACTGGTGTGGCCATATTGGATAATGACAAAGTAACATTATCCATCTGCAACAATCTATTTATTGAGTGGTTCTCCCAGAATGGGATTGTTTCGATTACGCCAACTGAACGTGACTCCGTAGAAAAGCTTCTTGGCAGTGTGGAACTGCTCATGCGTAAAGCGTTACTCAATCATTTTGAGCAACAGGGCTACAAGTCAAATTGGCTCCAAGAGCATTTCAGAAGTAATCGCTCTGACGATTTACCAAACTTGGTGAAGCGAGTT
>JAYTNY010000538.1:0-3134 GCA_043748055.1 Roseobacter sp. | reverse complement strand
AACGGCGGTTGTGCTGTGCTGCCCAACGCCCAGGTAGATGTTTGGCATTGCGATGCGGGCGGGTTGTATTCCGATGAGAGCGCCAACAACACGGTGGGCCAAAAGTTTTTGCGGGGCTACCAACTCACCGATGCGAGCGGGCTGGCGAAGTTTGTAACGATTTATCCGGGTTGGTATTCTGGTCGCACCGTTCACATCCACTTCAAGATTCGTGTAGGAAATCTTGAATTCACCTCGCAGTTGTTCTTTGATGACACCTTGACCGACACGGTGTTTCAATCATCGCCTTACAACACGCGGGGAACACGCAACACGCGCAATGCCAATGATGGCATCTACAACCAGAACAACACCGGCAGCCAATTGTTGCTGGCGTTAACGCAAAACGGCAGCGCGTATGACACGGTGTTCGATATTGGGGTGAATGCGGCGTAGTGTGTCAGGCACTGACCCTAACCGCCGCGCTGCCGCTCGAAATCTTCCACGTAGCGCAGCATGTCCAGCCCATCGCGGGTGATCTCGCGGCCCTTGCTGGTGATGGCAATCCAACGGCGATACATGAGGTAAGGCTCGATGATCTCAGTCAGCTCGGTGGGCGTGTTGAGGTGCAGCGCGCCGACCAACGATGTGAGCGACATCGGCTTTTTGGCCTCGGCCAAAATTTTCATCAGGGCCACATCGCGCGTGGTGATGCCGTTGAGATACGTGCCTCGGCTGCGAATGACCTCGCGCACCACCGCGTCTACGGTCTGGCTGGCATCGGCCACGGTAATCGCATCGTTCACGTTCACCGCAATTTGCAAGGCCTCGCGCGGGGTGTAACGCGAGGCATCGGCGATCATCAGGCATAGCTCGATGGAAATATGCGGGTGAGCGCGCTGCACCATCTGCGCCACCTCGTCGCGGCCATACCGACGCAGCTCAATTTTGTCGCAACGCGTCATCAGCGCGTTGGTTACTTTGCTCTCCATCGTGGTCGCCAGAATCCAGGTCACTTGTTCGGCGTTTAATCTGTATCGTTGCGGGCGCTCCACCAGCATGGTGCGGTTGTTGGCGTCGGTCACGGTTAGCAAGGCCTCTTGTAGCTGCATCGAGACCAGGTGAAACTCGTCAATAAAGATCACCATCGGCGGCAGCTTAATCGTGGTCACGCCGCCCACTTTGCCCTGGTTCTCCGGTTGCAGTTTGTGGCCTTCGATGGTGTCGTTAATCATCGAGGCCAACTGCTCGCGCGTTTTCACCGAGGTGCCATCCACGTTGAGGAATGGCAGGCTGAGTACGCGGGCCACGCGCCCGGCCAGCTCGGTCTTGCCCACGCTGGCCGGGCCGCTGAACATGATGACGCGGCTGAGCTTGGCATCCCCACGCAGGCGGGCGGCCTTGAGCATGGTGCGCAACCGATTCACCGTACCCTCGTTGCCGATGAAGCCCTCGAAGGCCGTGTCCAGCGTAGCGTCAATCTCGGCCTTCACGCCGGAGAGCGCATCGGCTTGCTCGGGAGTGATGTTGAGCAGGGACAGTTGCAGGTCTTGCAGGGGCTTTTGGCTGGCGCTTCTTGCACTCATAGATTGCATCATTGGCTTCTGGAGAGAAGCCTAGATTATCTCAAGTGTGGGGTGGGAGTTCAAGATTTTTTTCTCCCGAAACTGCACCACATTGCCCTCCGGGTCACACCCATCGCACACACGCACACCCTGGAATTGCCATTCGCGCTCCGGGCCATTCAGTTCGCCCCCCAGCCGCGCGGCAGCAACGCGCGCCGCGCTGATGCTTTGAACCGCAAAGATGAGCTTGATGGGTGTGTCCTCGCGCCGAACCGGCGGGGTGGCAATCTCAACCGTGGCGGCAAGGCTTGCGGGCATCGCCACCACCACCAGTTGAAAGCTGGATGATTCAAGCGTGACGAAATCTTTCTCGGCGTGCGTCACTGCCATTCCAGCCACCTCGGCATAGAACGCACTGACGCACGCCATGTCTTTGGCATAGAGGACGGCACCGGCCTTGTCTTGATGGGCCATAAATTTTCTGTCACACCAACGTCTGCACAACACTGCCGCCCGCATTTGCATAGCGCACCTCGGCCAGCGCGCCGTTTACCAGCAGCAATTGTGGCGGCACATGGCCGATGTCCATGTTGTAGATCACCGGAATATCCAGGCTGCCCAGCGCATCGGCGATGACTTCGTCTTGGGTGAAGTTGTGCGCGTCGGCAGCGCCCGTGCGGCCCAGCAACACGCCATTGGCTTGCTCAAACCAACCGGCCAGCTTGAACTGATGCAACATGCGGCAGGCCTCGGGCGCATTCGTCTCGCAGTTCTCAAGATAGATCAACAAGCCTTCGGGCGCATAGTCGTGCGCGAATCGCGTCACATCCCCATAGGCCGTGCCGATGAGCTTGCCCACGATCTCCAAACACCCGCCGATTAACCGACCGCGCACCGACACAGCCCGCTCTGCCCCCAGCACTTTCCACGGTGCAGGCTCAGTCAGGTCATACGCCTCAATGGTTGGGTGCGTTTTGTAATTCTTAAAGCCGCGTTGGTGTTTGCCGATGGCGTGTTGGGTAAACGATTGGCCCGCATGCAACGCCAACACATCCCGCCACCACGCCGCACCCGTTGCAGGTGCAAAGGCCGCATCCATAAAGTTCATGCCGTGCAAGGTTGCGGTGCCAGTCAGCGTGAGCAGCGGCAAGTTATACGTGGTGCCGTCCGACCAGCCAGCGAACCACTTGGCGGGCGCGCGGGCCAGTGCATCGAAGTCAATCAGTGGCAGGGTATTCATTTGTAACTCGCCGCCCCAGGGCGGCATCACTACGTGAATGGCGGGGTCGAGCATCATCGCCATAAATTCGCTGGCGCGTGATTGCGCGTCGGCGCTCACGATGCCATCGCCCATCAGGCAATGCCCCTCGCGCATGCCAAAGCCCAGCTTGCGCACGACCGAGGCGCAATGCTCCAAACGCAAACGCAGATCGGGATGCACGGGCGAGGACGAGGCTGTAACGCCGATGGTATTGCCGGGCGCAAGTGGGTTGGGGTAACGGATGGAAGCCATACGCGGATTATCACGCTCACTCGGAAAAGGATCGGATACCCCCGACCCCTAAAGGGGAGTCGTTGAGTAAATCAACG
>JAYTNY010000537.1:0-12904 GCA_043748055.1 Roseobacter sp. | reverse complement strand
GACACCACCACCCCTTCGCCATTCACAGGCAGCGACACGCTAACCCCCTGTTGCGATCCCGGCAAGTGTTCGCGTAGCGGGTGACCATTGGCCTCATCCAGCAGCGCCAGCACCTCGGCGGCGCGGCCCCTCAACCCAAAACGACCCAACACCACCGCCACGTCGGTCGTGGTCATGCCGCGCACGCGAAAGTACAGCTCCACCCGCGCGTTCGCCAGGTCTACGCCCACCATGCTCAGTTCGGGCGGCTTCATCTGCAAGATGGGCTCTGCGCCCAGCCACTCCGCCACAAACGCAGCGGCCAGCGGAGATGGCGCACGGGGCACCTCGACATACAGCTTGAACCGCACCCGCGCATCATCCGCACGGTGGCGCGCGCCCACCCATGCCCCATACCGCAGCGGCTGGCCCGCTTGTATCGCGCACAACTGATCGGCCAATCGGCTGGGAAGCGCCTCGGCCTCCAAATCGCTCAGCAAGCGTTGGGCCTGACCCAGCCGCAAGCGCGTGTCGTGTTCCGGCCCGGCGATCTCGCAGGTGTAGCGCACATCGTCATCGCCGCTGGTGAACGTGAACTCCACCGGGTAGCCGTCTTGGGTCAGGTAGCTGAATTGCCAGGCCGCCTCCGGCCAAGCCGAGTGCTGCACGCCATGCGTGAGCGCGCCCAGCGTGCGCAGCACTCGGCCTTGCAGCGCGGCATCGCCTCGCGTCACGGCAGCAACCGTCGCCACCAATTCGGGCGGCATCATTTCGATTGGGTCCATGCCTGCAAAAACCCCTCGCTCATCCGGTTGCGCTGGCCGCGCAACTGCGGCACCTGCGAAACCGGCTTGGGCGTCTGCGGGTGGGCCTGGTTGTAAGCCTGGTTGCCGGGCAGAATCAGCCGATTGAAGGAATCGGCCACGCGCGCACCCACCCGATCCAGCATATCCCCATAGCTAAGGCTGGGGTTGCTCTGGTTCACCACATCCAGAAACGCCTGCGTCATCAGCCCGTGCCCGGTGCTGGTCGTCTCCCAACTCAGCTCGTTAGCTCGGCAGGCCGAGATCAAGCTCATCTTCGCCAGATCAATAAACTGTTTATTGGGGTCTTCGCGCAAATTGATGTGATTCGCCCCAACCGACACACCGCTCACATTGTTGTCGCACACGGTGGCCTCGCGCGGAATACCAATGCCGCACGGCACCAGTGTGCGCATGTAGCGCACCTCACGTTGGAACAGATCGGCTTGCTCGATGCCGCGTAGCACCAGGTTGCGACATTTGCTGCCAGCATCTGTCGCCTGATCCATCCCACCCGAATGACACGCATCCAAAATGGCGGTGAAGTTCACCACAGATTGCGGTAGGTCTTGCGCCAGCCGGAACAAGGTTTGGTCGGAGATGGCCGCGCCGGATGCCGGCACGATCATCTCGTAGAACTTCTCGCAATCGGCGCGCCCCGCCGATGCGGGGCGGCGCGCGCCATGCCCCGAGTAGTAAAAGCACACCACATCACCCGGTTGCGAGGCCGTGATGGCGTAGCGCAACGCCGACAAGATGTTGTCGCGGCTGGCTTGCAGATCGGTGTAAATCCAGGTCTGGTTTGGGTCAAAGCCAAACGCCTCGACCAATAGGTGATACATGCTGTGCGCATCGCGCGCGCACGCACCCAGGTTGCTTTGTCCAGAGGGATCAACCACAGAATAGTTGTTGATCCCGGCAATAACGGCTCGCTTGGTCATGGTTTCTCCTTCATACTGTGTTCTTCGTGGTTCAAATCAGAACCCCTCAACAAAAATGCGCGTGTCTTCTGTTTCAACATATGGCTTGCTACGCCAGCGGTTATCGGCCCCCACAACGGTGAGCCGGTAGCGAAACTTGCGCTGGGTGCCATCCATCAACGCCAGCCGCAGCTTCGTCACCTCGTGCGATTGGCCGTTAAACGTCACGGTCTCCTCGCGCACATAGGCGTTGTCCAGGTCTTCGTACTTAATGTCCACAAACACAAACTTGATCGTGTTCGGGTCGAGCAGCGGCACCAAACTGATTTGGATGGCCGATGAGAACGGGTCGTCTACCGGTATCGCAGCGGCATCGCTCTCGCGTGGTTCGGTCTGGCGGGTGCTGCCATCGCTTAGATGATGAACAAAGTGATAGCGATACGTCCGTTGCTCGCGGTTTGTCAGCCGCAGCCGCCAAAACTGATCGGGCGAATCGGCTTTGACGATCAGCGTCTTGCGATAAGTCACAGCGCCATCCGCATAGCTCAACACCACATCGGTCGTGTCCACCAAACCGCGGTCAATCTTGTTGGGAAAGATTTTGACTTCGAGGAAGCCCAAATGCTCGTAGGGGTTCAACAAGAGTGTGCGGTCTTCGGTTATCTGCTTGGGCAAGGCATACGAAAACTGCTGGCCTTCCCAACCCGAGGCTGGGTTGAAGTGATATTGCACCGAATACGCATACGCCGTTTCGCGGCGTGCGTTCATAAACACGGCAAAGTCTTTTGCGCTGGCGTTACTCGCATCAAAAATAAACTCGCCGTGTTTGTTGTTCAGTAGGTCGGCTGGGTCGCCGTAATCTATGGCGATGTGCGCCGAGCCAAGCCCAATCGTGCCAAAGTCTATCGGCGCGGCCACATTCACGTTGAACTGTCGAAAGAACGGATCATCCAAATCCACCTCGACAAAGTAGTTGTCGCGCGCCAGATCGGCAGCCAACAACCCAAAGAAGCCCTGCGGCGCATATGTGCGCTGGGCGGCCTCGGAGGTGGTGTAACGCAGCGTCACGGTCTTTAGCTCTTCCTGATGCACAAAGCGCAGCTTGAACGCGATAGGCGAGAAGCTGCTTGCACCACCAGATGGCGAGGCCCCACCCACCCGTTGGATCGGCGACTGCGCCGGTTCGAAGCCCAACCCCGCCGTTGCAGCGGGCTGCACGCTGCTTGGCGTGGGCGGGTTGTGCGTGCCTGCCTCTGGGCCCATTTCGCGCACGTCTTGGGGGGATGGGGCTGTGCTGGGCAGGGTCGCGCTGCTGGGCGCGGTGCCTGCCTCTGGCCCAGGCAGCGGTGTGGGCGGCGGTGGCTCGTTCGGTGTTGGCGCAGGTCGCGGTGGGGCAGGGGTGGTGGGTGGTCGCAGTGCCGTGCCGCGCCGCATCACCGCATCCAATGGCTCTGGCTGCGGCCAGCCGCCTTTTATCTCACCCGGCGAGAGCGTGGGCTGAAACCACTCGCGCAACAAATTCTCTTTGAAAAAATCCAGTGCCCAGCGCTCCTTCTCTTTCAGGTCGGCCTCGCCGGTAAAGTTCAGCACCTTAATTTTGATCGCGCCGTCCTGCACCATTTTTTCGAAGGCCGCCTCCAGGCCGACATTGACATAGTAGATTTGCGCGCTGAGGCCCAGCGACAGGCTGTTGTAGCAGCGCTTGTAATCGGCAGTGATCTCGACATCGAGCGCGGGGCGCATGCCGGTGAATTTCAAGTCGTAGATCACCCCAACCGGCGCGGTGCCTTGCTTAAAGGCGCGCTCCAGAATCGTCGCACCCTCCTGGCTGAGGGTGAGGCTGAAGGCCGCCGTGTTGTCGCCTTGCAACGAAGGCGTGGCCGCGCCCAGAATTTTTTCGACCGCGCTAAATGTGCCAGGTGCAGGCGGTGCCGTTGTGCCACCACTGCCTTGCACATTCAAGGCCACGCATTGCACGCGCCCCTCATCAAACGGCACCACGGTCAGGCGGGGCCGCCTGGGCGCAATGGAGGCTAATCGTGCCAGAATCTTGCGCTCCAGTTGCGGGTCCAGGCGCAAGTTCACCTCGAACATGAGAAAGCCGCCACCTTTTGCGCCGCCCGCTACGGCGGCGGGTTTGTATTTGATGAAGGTCAGCGCCGAGCGGCTATCTTTGCGCCGCGCCAACGAGACCGGCCCCGGCAAATACCAGAATTGATTGGGGTCGGCATGGTCGGCAAAGACCGTGATGCCTTCGACCGTGATCGTTTTAGAACCAAAGAGCAACATGATGCCTCCGTTGATTTACACCGGCGCGGGCACAAACAACTCGGCCCCTGCTGCACGTTGGCCGATGAGTTGTTTGGACAGGCCGTTGGTAAAGAAATACGTCGCGTCGTAGCTGTAGTGCCGTTTTTGGCTATCGGTGTAATCAAACTCAAACGTGGCCCCCTCGCTTGGGCTGGCAAACTCAAACTGGTCTTCAAAGTGCAGCCCGTTGTCGGTGTCCTCGTAGCGGATGTTGAGTTGAACCCGTTTGAGTTTCTTGCTGGCGAAGTCAATTCGTTTGGGCGAGATGCTGACGATGCTGTGGCCTCTCATCTCGGCGCGCACCACAATACGCTTCTCCAGCGTCAGTGAACTGGGTATCTCGCGCACGCGGCCATCGTGATACAAGATCATGGTGCTGAACTGCACCAGCCTGCGGTTCGGGTCTTTTAGCCCAACCGAGAACGTCTCCGGCTTGCTCTGCTCGCGGTTGAACTGATACGAGTGCGACTCGGAGAGATTATTGGCCTTGTCTTCATACGCCACATCCACAAACGCATAGTTCACCTCGTTAAAGTTGAAGCTGGGAATAATTTGCAGCGTGCGCTTGGCGGGATGTGGATCGCGCAGGATGAGGCGCTCGCCATCGGCAGTTTGCCAGGGCGTTTCTAGGTCGCGCAGGTTGGCGGCGCGGTAGATCAGGCGATATTCAAAGCGGGTCTTGTTTGGGTCGCGCACAAACAGCTTCCAGGTTTCCTCGGTGCGTTGCTGGTTCAGCAAAAAGCTATCGAGAATGCGGATGCCCTGCGCGGCATCTTCGTAGCGCAATTGCACCTCCAACGTGGGGTACACCTCCCACGGAAAGTTCAGCGCCAACACTGGCACGCGCAAGATCGAATACAACTCGCGGGGCTGAAGCTCCAAGTTGTCTACGTCAGTGGTCTGCATGGGCGAGAGCAAACTGATGGGGCGCTCGGCCCCAACCTCGCTGCCGCCCATGCCCGAACCACCGGGCTTAAAGTTCACTTTGTATTGCCACGACACTGCGCGCTTCAACACGCCTGTGCTGTCCATCTGGCTGACCCAGACCAACTCTGCTGCCGGCTTGGTCGCATCCAGAATCACATTCTGCGGCTCGTCGCCATACTTCAGCAGCGCATTCACCGATTCAATGCCGTCCTCAATCAGATCGGCCCGCGAGATCACTTTGACCGCGCGCCGCTTGAAGTAGTTGTCGTCCAAGTCAACCGCCATGACAAAACGATTGAGATCCAAGCCTTGCTGTTTGAGCGGGCGGAACAACCCAGCCAAGTGCCCTTGCGGGTAGATGGTGCGCTTGACCGTGGTGCGCTCGTTAAAGGTCATGTTCAGCGTCTTGCGGTCTATGCGGGTGTAGTTCAGCTTCTTGTAGGTGAATGACCCCAGCGAGCCCCATCCACCGGTAGCCCCGATGGCCGATGCCGTTTTGGCCAGATGCTCAGCCTTGTCCCAGCCATCGGCGGCTTCGCGTTGCGGGTTCAGGCTGGGCTGGAAGAAGGCATCGGTCACCATGTCGCGCACCTGGTCAATGGCGGCATCGCGGCGGTTGATGATGCCTGCGCTGTCCTCGCCTTCCGGCACAAAGGTGTCGGCCTCAATCACGATGGCGCGCTCTTCGATCAACTTGTCCACCATGTTTTCGATCTGAGTGGAGACGAACAGAAAGCCGCCGCCAAACGTTTCGTCCAGCCGCGTCTGCACGCGCTCCCAGTTCACATTCAGCCGCACCGAATAGGCTGGACGCAAGGCCAAATACTCCAACGAATACACCACGCCAATGGGCGACATCTCGCCCAGCAATGCCTTCTCCATCAGCGTCACCCCGCTCTCGTCCAGTTGCACCGAGAACGCGGCTTGGTTTTCGCCATACAACGAGGGCTTGGCGGCATGGTCTACTTTGACGACGAACTGCGGTTGGCCGGTGGGCGGCGGGGCATCGCCACTTTGGCGGCCCAGCAGCAACAGCTTCACCGTGCCATCCACCACCGGCACGGGGGCCAGGCGAGGCGGCGCACTTAGCCGCTGCAATTGGCGCAGCCGGGCGCGCACGTCCTCCAGCGTGCCCTCTTCAAGCCCAATGTTGACATCGAAATTGAGAAAGCCGCCTTTGCCCGCCGCCCCGCGATACTTGAGGAGTTGCAGTTGCGGCACGCGCTGGCTGGTCAGCGCATCGCGCACCTGCGTCAGCTTGGGCATGAGCGGCAGGTAGTAGTACTGCAACGGGTCGGCATGATCGGGAAACAGCGAGACACCGTTGATGATGTGAAAGGGTGGATTGAGATAGAGCATCTAACTCCTCCTGGTGACAATGAATCAGGCTTAGGCAACGGGCAATTCGACGACGATGCTGGGTTCGCGGGTCTTGGTCGGTGGGGTTTTGCGTTGGGTGGCGTTGTTCATGTAGAACGTAGCGAACCACTCATAATCCTTGCGCAACGGGTCGGACATTTCCACGATCCAGTTCTGCATACTGGCCGTGCCATTCTTAAAGAAGAAGTCTTTGGCTTCATCAATGCCATGCGCGGGGTCTTGGTAGCGCAGCGAGACGCGCGCCAATTTGACGGCGCTGAAGTCAATGAGGTCGGGCACCACATCCACTTTGACAAAGCCCGCCACCTTGGGGCCGACC
The DNA here is from genome assembly GCA_043748055.1 of Roseobacter sp. GTDB lineage: Bacteria > Chloroflexota > Anaerolineae > J036 > Brachytrichaceae > JANMVQ01. The sequence continues at coordinate 6,266 of JAYTNY010000537.1, read as the reverse complement.
ATAAACGTGGCCATGTCGGCGGCGGTGATCGGGATGTTTTCTTCGTGGTTATCGCGGTACTTGATGATGCCGGCATACGTCACTTTGCCCGTGCCTTCGTCAATCACCGGGAAGCTCCAATCAAAAAACGGGTTGGCCTTGTTGAGTGCCACCGACTGGGTTTGGATAAATTTGTTCTGCGGGTCTTCGTATTTCAGGTCTACGAAAATGGTGTCCACCCGCCGCTCCAGGTCGCCGCTGGCACGCACGCCCATGCTCTTGGTGGCGCTAAATGGGTCGTTGATGAAGATCTGTTTGGCGCTGGTGGTGCGCCAATCCACCTGAAACTCGCGGCCATCTTGCATAAAGTATTTGACGCGGTACTTGATGGGGTTGCGACGCGGCTGCAAGATGAGCTTTTGCAGGCGATGTTCGCGCTGGTCTTTGGTGAGGGTGAACGAGGCTTCGATCAGGTTCACGCCGTGCGTCACATCTTCGTATTGCAGCGTTACCTGGGCTTGGGCCACCTGGGCAAAGTTCAAATCGCCGGGCAGCACATCCACACTCAGCACGCCCAGATCGTCCACGTTGATGGTCAGCATCTTGGCATCCGTCTCGACCTCGGGCGACTTAAACGTTTGCGCCGCGCCCTTGTAGTTGACGGTGTAGTGATACTTGTACTTGTAGGTGTTGTTCTCGATGTATGAGGCGAACTTAAACACATCGTCCGGGGTCTTGAACGAGAAGTCCTCGACGCGGTGGGTGGTTCCCTGGGTGTAAGACAGGTGGGCATCCACACTGTAGATGGGCAAGTCTTTGAAATCAGCATTCACCTGCACGGCCACATTGAGCGTCTTGAAGAAGGGATCATCCAGATCAACGACCGCCGAATAATCCTGCCACTTCAGCGGCTGGCCGTCTTTGCCCAACAAGGTGGTGATGTTGGGCAGCGTGCCTTGCGGGGCCATCGTCCAGGTGATGGCCTGACGCTGGCGATACCACTGGTCAAAGTCCGCCACCCGAGTACGCAGCTCGGAATAGGTCATGTTCTCAAAGCCATCCGGCTTGGTGATCTCGTTGGCCTTGACTGGATCAATCTCGCCGACGACCATGCGCTGCACGGCATCTTGCAGGGTGCGGTCGGCCCAGTCTTGAATCTTGTCTTTCAACTTCCGGTCGGTTTCCGGGTCTTGCGACACAGCGCGAAAGTCAAGCTCGGTGCCACCGATTTGCATCTTGTGGAAGTACTCGCTCACCTTTTCGTAACGGCTGTCCTCGCCCCAGGCACTCCACTGCTCATCAATCTGTTTGTAAAACGACATGAAGTTGCTGGCCCGAAACCAGACATGCGCGCTGACATCGGGCAAGGCAGCAGTGAAGCCAAGATCGTAAGAGACCTGCGCCACGCCGCCTTTGCCTTGTAGCGCCTGCTCAAACAGCGTCGCGCCTTCGGGCGAAAACTCCACGCTAAACGAAGTGATGTTCTTGCCATACATCGAGGGTCTGCCGGGGTTCACCACCCGTTGGATCAGCTCACCGGTCAGGCTTTGCAGGTTTAAGCCCGCTTTGGCCTGGGTGTAGGTAATGTTGCCTAAAACCACCTCGGGTGCTTTGGTGGGGTTGTTGGCATACAGGCGGTTCACCTGACCTTGCAAGGCCTCTTTGATCTTGACCAGCTTCGCCTCCGGCACGGTGAACTCGACATCGAAGAAGGCGAAGCCGCCTCCTTTCTTGCCGTTGCCTCGGTCAATGGGTACACGGTATTTCAAAAACCGAAATACTGGCAGGCCGTTGTCATCCAACCGGAAGCGAGGTTGTTCTGGCACCACGTAAAACTTGTGAGTCAGTTCGGTGTCGCCATAAATGACGACGCTTTCGAGGGTTTGCTGCTTTTCAATGGCTAACATAGTTTTCCTTTTTTTCTTTCTTTCTTTATATTTAAGTGATTACTTCCCCGGCAAAACTTGAATGTGATCCAACCCATCTTGCCCGGCGAACCACGTCGCAACATCGGTGCGGGCTTCAAACGTCGTTGCGCCATTGGGCAAGAGCGCGGCTGCGAAATCGCGTGGCATGGAGCCGCGATAGGCCACTTGCAGAAAATGGCCTCGCCCGCTCAGCGCCGCTCGTGCGCGGGCCACCTGATCGGCATTGAGCGCGATGCTGAACACGGCGATGTAGGGCGGGTAGCCCGATGAAGCCGTGCTGGCCAGCGGCACACTGTCGCCTGCGCTGCCATCCCCTAACAACACAACGGCTTCGTGCAGCGTGATGGGCACAGGCGCAAACTGAATGAACTCGGCCTCCAGCCATGTGTGTTTGGCGATGATTGCTGTGCGCAGCGCGGCAAAAATGCTCTCACTCACGTGCCATTGCGCACCCAGTTGTAAGATGCCGCTCTTGTCGGAGACAAACAACAAGAGCGTGGAGCTGCCATTGGGGGCCAGCTCGCTCGTGGGAGCAGCGGGCAGGTAGAAGAACCGTTCTGGGTTGCGCGGGTCTTGCAGACAGCGCACGTCTTGCACTTCGGTCACGTCTTGTTTCATGGCATCGTCACCTCCGGGGGCTTGCTCATCGGGTTGTGCGCGCAGCCTCAACGTCTCAAAGGGCCATTGCACCAGCGACCAAGCCGCAGCCGGTTGGCTGACCGATGCGCGACGGCGATAGCGATAGCCCGCTTGAAAGGGCGATTGCGCCATCCACGACCAAGTTCGTTTGGGCTGGGTCGGCGTAAACGTCAGCGTCGTAATCGCTTGCACGCTCTCGGCCTTGCCTTCGGGCAACAGATCAATGGCAACCAGGCGGCTTGCACCCTCCTCAAACGCGCACTCAATTTGGATGGTGTGCGGGCCATACTCGCGGAAGCTGTGCAGGTCGAGGTCAATGGCGCGTGCGGGTATGGGCTGCATCGCAATCACGCAGTCGTTTGCCAGCGCGTGGGCGGTCAGCGTCAGTTGCGCGTCGGAGATGCTTTTCTCCAGACACAGCGTCACAACCGGTTGCTTGAGTGTGAGTTCAAAGAGCTGCTCGCGCGGTTGCCCAGCCTGCGTCCACTGGCAGCGCCCACGAACCGTCCCCAACTCCAACAAGGCGGGTGTGGCCTGGATGGGTATGAAGGTCAGCGGGAAGTCTGTTGCGCCCAGCAACACGCGCGTCCCTTCGCATTTGATGGGCTGGCCCTCTAGCTTGCGTAGGCCATCTGGCGCGGCCACCAGCGCAAATGAGGTGCAAAAAAACTGCGGGGCTTCTTTGGGTGAAAACCGCAATGCAACAGGCGCACAGCGTCCCTGTGCATCAAACAGAAGCGTTTCGAAAATAGCGTGTGGGCGGGCCGGTGGATTGGAGGGCGCATGCAGCGTCGCGCCCAATTGGATGATATTTGCGCAGTTCTCTGGCAGGTTTGCCTCTGCTGCGATGGGCACCATGCCGGTGGCGAAAGGTGGCACAATTACCTCGCGATAGATACGCGCCAACCCATGCGTTTTTACCAGGGTTTGTGCAGCACGCAGTGGATCAAATTCGAGGGCATGTATGCGCCACACCGGTTGTGGCCTTGCCAAATCCCATTCAAAGCGCCCCGTCCCAACTGCTTCGATCTTGGGCAAGGTAAACCCACTGCTGGTGGGGGCCGTCTTTGATGGGCCAGACTCGCCAAAGGCCGTGCGCACACGGTCGGTCATCGCTTCGGCAAATACATCGAGGTCGGTGATTTCGCCTGTGATGTGCAGGGCAGGGTTTGGCATTGCAACGCTGCGTCGAAAGAAGGCTTGCACATCGGCATCGGCCACGCGGCGCGCTTCGTTTTCTTTGTCGAGTGGGTGCAGCGCCGCAACCAGTGTGGCCGGATCAAATTGAACTGTGACAGGTAGGCGCGGCGCGATGCCTTGCAAGACCATGTGCGCAACTGCGCGAAACGTAACCACCTCCTCTTGCAGCGCACGCTTGAGGAAGATCACCGAAGCCTGGCTGAGGCGGACGGTGTAGCGCATGGTGTCGAGGCCATTCCACGCCAGCGCAATAGGTTGGATTACGTCATCCGCAAGTGCCTTGCCCTCGTTTGGTCCTGAGGACGGTGTGGGCGCAATCACTTGAATCCACAACACGCCAGACGAGAAACGAGCGCCCTCCAATGAGGCACGCGGGTAGCGGCTGCGCAACATCGGTAGCACAGAGTCGAGGGCATGAATGGGGCGCAGCTTAAAGCTCAACATGCCGTAAGGTTGGGGCGGCAGGAATGGGTTGGGACCGCGCACCAGTTGCAGCTCAAAGTCGCAGCCTGTGCCATCTGCGCCAAGCGTGCGCTGATCCAACTCCAACGTTTGCGGCAACAAGACGTGATTGCCCTCGTCTTGATACGGGTGCAAGATCACCTGCCCGCTGCTCAAATCGTTGAGCGGGTTGATGCGAACTGGCTCATGAAAATCTGGAATGCTTGCGGCGCTCATCTGCTTCCCCTCGTCTTGTTGTGCATCAACGCAATTGTTGAAGTTGATACGCACAAACAGCTTAAGCAGAATGGTGCGCGATGACATCTCAATTAATGCAATTGAAGTATCAAACTGTCATCGCTTCGTGATGTCGTGTGATGAAGTAAATATTTCTGATACGCGAGTGACATCTTTTGAGATGCCACTGTCTTAATTCCTCTGTAGCGTTAGCAGAGATTTATGGAAGAGGCATTTATTCGGATCAGTGACCACGCTCTCATTGATGTTGATGCGTTGGGTGGACTGCGAGGCACAATCAAGACAAGCAGGTTGACGACTTCACGCGTAACCGGCGCGAGCAGCCCAGAGGCATCGCCAGCATGGCTCGAAGTTCCGCGCAACCAACTCAACGTGCCTATCGCCCCAAATGCCGACTTTAACGATGAGGTCTTGTATCAAGACCCGCGCGAGGCCGGCAAGACGTACTACCTGCCGCGTTATCGCCTTGCTACCGATATAGATGCCAACGGTACTGAGCAATATCGCATGGCCTTTGTGCGCGGTATGGGCAGCGCCAGCACACTCACACTTTATCTTGCGCCCTACGCCGCGCCTACTGTTCAAGATGCGGCGCGCGCAGCGCACTCATTGCCACATGGGTGCGCTGTGGCGTTGCAGTTTGGTTTGTTTATGGATGGCGCAGTGCGCGGGCAAAAGACACTGAAGGCGGATGAGGTTCAAAGCATGCCAGATGCGGCTGGACTCATCCGGGTGGTCTTTCGCCTGTTGGGCCTGGCCGAGCGCGATGAGTTCTATCAGGCGCTAACCAACCCGATCTATGGCACAGCCCTCTTGGTGCAACGCACCTTTGCCGTGGCGTATGACCTGCATAAGCCACTGCCGTTGCCCGTCAATTACTTTGTGCATCGCGCCACCGCAGATAACACATTGGGCAACACCACCACATTCAACTATGACCTGACGAAAGACCCCAACGCCATCGTCCTGGTGACGCAACGCGGCCATCTTCGTGGAGATGACGCAGGCCATAACCGACACCCCATCTGCGTGTGGCACGATCCGGGCCGAAAACAATGGGGCATCTTTAACCACGATATGGCCGATATGCCGCTGGGGGCCGAGTTCTATGTCAAAGTCCTCAAAGAAGGGGCCAACGCCGATGGCTCTGCACAGACTTGCACCATCGGTCCGCAGTATCCTGCTTCGGGGCAAATGGTGGTGCTGCCGCTTACCGATCAGAACCGGCCTGCGCTGGTGACGCACAGTTGGAACCCGCGCGGCAAAGGTGGCACCTACAACCGGCATCACGAGGCGTTCTGGTTTACAGGCATCAACTGGTCGGTCTTCAACCAGGATATGAAGCCGCTGCCGGATCGGGCTTCATTCAATGTGCAACAACTCGACCCTGCTGGTGGGGTCTTTGTGCATCAGGCCACACCCGAGACGCTGCCCGCTTTCGAAAATCACGTCACGCTCATCAATCATCCTGCTGCGAATAACAAACCCAGGGCGCATCTCACGGTCAGCCAGTTTTGGAATCCGGTGGGCCGCAAGGGGGTTTACAACAACCACCCCGTTGGTGTGGTCTATGTAGCGGAGCAAAACCGGTGGGGCATTACAAATCTTGATCTCGCGCCAATGCCGCCGAATGCCGCCTTCATCGTTCAAGCAATAGATGTGCCGGAAGGGCTGTATGACTCGGTCTCGCCTCTGTTTGCCCAAGTGATGGCGACTCAAGCGTGCATCGTTTCGCCCAATCAGTTTACGTTTCCGGCGGCGCTGCATCCGTATATCTATCGCGACATCACCGCGCCAGCCGGGGGCAACCTGCACCTACGC
>JAYTNY010000536.1:0-6358 GCA_043748055.1 Roseobacter sp. | reverse complement strand
GGAAGTGCGCGGCGGCGACCCCAATTACCGCAGCAAGAAGAAGGCGTACTGGACACCGATCACGAATACGGTTGCGGCTTGTAGTTAGAAACACTACGCCCTTTGAGTGCTTGCGAAAGTTAGGCTTGCGGGATGTTTACACGACCGAGCGCCTCGCGTAGCATGCTTTCATCCATGCCAAATGTTTGGGCGATGAGCTGCGCGGCGTGATCAAGATCGCCTTCGAGGGGCGTATCTATGCGCTCGTGGTTTACAAATCGTTGCAAGTGCAGCGGCAACTCGCGGGTGCTGAAGCGCCACAGTTCGCCATTCACCACTTTGTTGATGTTGGCCTCTTGTAGAAACAGGCCGTTGGGACCGTAGTCATTGAGGGTGGCGGCGCGATAATCTGCATCCGCGATGGGCGTGTTGTGGACGGTGAAACAGTAGGGATTGGGATGCGGCGTGCGTTCGAGGGTGAAGACAGTGGCATTGCCATCAGAATGGTCAGGTTCAGGTTGCGCGGTGTAGTGCAGCCATGCGCTGGAGGCTTCGGTGCGTTGGGTCGCATCTAGTTGCACAGGGGTTAGCACGGGGAAGCCTGCGTCGGCCATCCAGTGCACGCCGTCTATTTCTACGACGGCGGCTGTGTGGCAGCCCACATAGTCGTGCATGTCGTTGATCGTGAGATAGCCCTCAAACCTCAGTGATTGCAGCAAGGCCATAAAAGCATAATTGCTCTCGAAGCAGGTGCCGCCCAGGCCGCGTTCTAACGCACCCTCCCAAAATTCTGCGGGCCAGCGCGGGCAGTCCTCGGTTTTGCTTACCTGCGCGCGCCGCACGATGCGCGAGGCTGATTCCCACGGCACGGTTTGCACGTAGGCGTTAAGCAGGGCGGTGAGGTAGCGCAAATCGGGTTGCGCTTTTTCAAGGGCGAAGTGGCGGAGGATGCGGCGAGTGAGATCAGCCGATATTTTCATGGCAAACACGCTGTTTTGGAGGTCGAGGCTTCAGCCGGTTACGAACCAAAAGCAAGGAAATATTCGAGCGCAAGTTTCTAGCCGTCTAAAGCCTCGACTCCTTACGAACTCAGCTTGCCTAACTCGATCAGACTTTCAAGGTCGGGCAGATCATCGAGCGCATATTTCTTGAACAACGTCCGGACTGCTTTCAGCTCGTCATCACGAGCCTGCCCTAACATACGTTCGATATCGGCCAAGTCCTGAGCGCGGCCTGATTGATACTTCATCAACACCAAATACGGCAATGGCAAAATGGGCAAACCTTGCCCATCGCGGTTGGTTTGTGCTTGCACCACTGCGTCGGACCACCACTTTTCTTCGCCTTCTAAAACATCAATCTCTTGTTGGTTGGGTGCAACCCCGGTAGAGCCGCGTAGGAGAGAAAGTTCGGCACAGAAAGTAAAGCCTGCTTGTTCCAGCTTGATGCGGGCCTTCTTTGCGTCCAATTCCACGATCAGAACATCCAGCTTTTTTGTCGCACGCTCTGGCATATACATGCGTGTCGCCACGCCGCCAATCACAGCAAACTTGATGGGTGATAGCGTCTCGGTGAGGTCAGTCCAAATCATGTCCGTTGTCCTTTTGCGCAGAAACTCGTACGAGCTGCCACGACCTTCGCGCAACTTGCGTCTGCTGATGTCTATATACAGCTTGCGGCGATAGGTTCGAACATTTGTCTCGATAGCCATTCAAAGGATTTTAGCGAGTACTCTCATTCTGGATTCGAGGCTTTAGCCGGTTAGTAACGTGCGCTCGAATTTTCGCTCATGTCGAGTTCGTAACCGGCTAAAGCCTCTACTCCCTCTCACATCAAAATCACTTCTTCCCCTCTTCCGCCTCCCGCAACAATTGCTCCGCCCCTTGCATCCCGGTCTTGCCCGTCGTGCCCAACATCTGCGCAATTTCTTCGGCGCGGGCCTTCTTGCTCAGCGCGCGCACATTCGTGGTGGTGCGGCCATCGTGCAGCACCTTCTCCACTTTCAAATGCGCATCGCCAAAGGCGGCCAATTGCGGCAAGTGCGTAATGCACAATACTTGGTGCGTGTGTGTCAGCCCCCACAACTTCTGGCCCACCGTGCCGCCCACCCGCCCGCCAATGCCAGTGTCAATCTCGTCAAAGATCAGCGTGGGCGGCGCGTGCGTGCCTTCGCGTGATAGCACCGCTTTTAACGCCAGCATCAGCCGCGCGGTCTCACCGCCGCTGGCCACCTTCACCAACGGCTTCAGGCCTTCGCCTAAGTTGGGCGCAATCAAAAATTCAATCTTGTCGGTGCCGGTGGGGTCTGGCTCTTGCGGCTGAAAATCCACATTGAACTTGGCCCCGCTCATGCGCAAGTCTTGCAACTCCTGCTCCACGCCTTTGGCCAACACATCCGCAGCGGCCTTGCGCTTCTTGCTGAGGTCGCCCGCGACTTTGTTAATCTCTTTGAGCAACGCGGTCTCTTGCTTCTGCAAGTCTTCAACCAGTTCCGCGCCATGTTCAATCTGGTTTAGCTCCAACTCGGCGGCCTCGCCAAACGCGATCACGGCTTCCACCGTCTCGCCGTATTTGCGCTTCATCTTCTTCAGCAGCTCTAATCGGTCTTCCACAAGCTGCAACCGGCGCGGGTTAAATTCGATTGCTTGACGATAGTCGCGCAGCGTGCGCGCCACTTCCTCCACAACCGCATTCGCCTCGGTCAGCGATTTGTGATACTCCTCAAATTGTTTATCAAACTTCGCCAACTGTCCCAGCGCCCGCAAGGCCGCCGCTATTTGGTCTAACGCCGCTGGATGGTCGCGCTTGGATTCGTAGAGCGCGCCGTGCGCCTCATCGGCATAGCCCGCCAACTCCTCGGCATTCGCCAGCCGCGTATGCTCTTCGCTCAAGTTCTGCTCCTCGTTGGGTTTCAACTTGGCGTTGCGAATTTCTTCTAGCTGAAACTTGAGCATATCTACCCGGCGGGCGCGCTCGCGGGCGTTCTTCTGAATATCTTCGATTTGCTTACGTATGGCCCGCAGATCATGCACCTTTGCGCCCACCTTGCTACGTAGTTCCCACAGCCCGGCAAACCGGTCTAGCAAATTGATGTGCTCTTTGGTGCGCAACAGCGAGAGATGCTCACTTTGCCCATGCACATCCATCAGCAACTCGCCCACCTCGCGCAGCACTTGTTGGCTGACGCTGTGCCCATTCACCCGGCAAACCGTGCGCCCGTTGTTGCGCACCTCACGCGCCAAAATTAATGCAGAGGCATTCGTACCCCCAGGTGCCGCATCGTCATCCAGCGCATGCTCTTTCAGCAGCGCGTTCAGCTCAGCATATTTCTTGCCGTCAAAGCTAAACATGCCCTCAATGCTGGCGCGGTCGCAGCCTGCGCGCACCATGTTGGCCTCGGCCTTATCGCCCAGCAACAGCGCAATCGAATCCACAATGATGCTTTTACCCGCGCCGGTCTCGCCGGTCAGCACATTCAGCCCATCCGTAAATTCGACGCTTAACGCATCAATAATCGCAAAATCGCGCACGCGAAGTTCGGTTAACATAGCTATAGAACAGATATTCTAATTCAAGAATGCCGCCTTCACCGCCTGCATCAGCGGGTCGCGTTGGCCTACGGGCGCAGATGCCGTGTAGCCTTCGGCAATTGTCCAGATAATCGCCCCGCCCAGGCCCTGGCTCTTCACATACGCGCCTTTAGCAGCAATAGATTCAGCGTCCTCATACGAGATGAAGTTGCAGTTTTGTGGCCCAACGCCGGTGGCCGAACTGAGGTAGGGCACTTTGGCTTCGGCATCAAACGTGCGCGTGGCTTTTGGCACATATTGTGCGGCGATGGCGCTGTAGATCATGGTGTTATCGCTGTTGCCCAGGCTCACGTTCTTGCCCTCCAGCGGCACACGCGGCTGCGAGACGCCGCGATAGCACGAGCCATAGAAGCCCATGCCGATGCCCAGCTTGGCCTTCGGCACACCCACTTGCACATAGCGCTTCACACTGCTGTCTATGGATGTAGGGCGCGTAGCGGCCTCACCAAACAGCGGGCCAAAGTGCCAGCTATCCCAGCCGCCGTAGTTGCCGCTCATGTCGTAGCTCATGATGTTCATCTGGTCTACAACGGCAGCAATCTCGGCATAGTAGCTATCCACCTCGCCGGGGAAATTGATGTTGACGATGCCCACCGGAATCGTCAGCAGCATATTGGGCCGCGCCGCCCGCAACGCTTTTAGCAAGGCCAGCAACGGCGCACGGTCAGTCGCGTCGATGGGTTCCCAGTCCATGTCAATCCCATCGAAGCCATAGTCGTCCATCACCCTCAGCAAGTTTTGCACAAATTTGGTTCGGTTCGCGGCAGAGGCCGCGCCGACAAAGCCCGCATGCTCGCCTGCGCCGCCCAGCATGAGAATGGCTTTGCGATTGGCGGCGTGCGCGCGCTGGGCCAACGCCTTTGCCATCGCTGGCCCTTGTACGTCGTCAATGTCAAAGTTGGTGTTCAAGCCGCCATCGGTCTTGGGCGTAATGCGCCCCACCATGATGTGCGTGAGTGCGCTGAAGTCCACATCGTCCACGGGCAGCATGTTTTGTTGGTAGCCCACGTAGTAGGCCGAGACCCAAAGCTGTGACGTGGGCTGCGGTGTTGGCGTCGAGGTCGACGTGGTCGTTGGGCTGGGTGTCTGGGTTAGTGTTGGGGATGGCGTACGCGTGGGCGTAATCCGTACCTCATCCGCCAACACAAGGGGCATGTACGCACGCGGCTGTGGCGTGGGGATGGGTGTAAGGGCCCGCGCAGGTTGGCTCATCGCACAGAGCATTGCGGCGATCAAACCCAATTGACGAAGTATTTTGATCATCATAAAAATAAATAGTTCATCTCACAACCTATTGGAGCGCATGCAAACTTAACTGCATCATTCCCGCGAACAGCAAACCAAGAGATGGAATAGCCCATAGTAATGACTGGAACCGATGTTAACGCCAAACTGCTGACCTTGACGCAGCCCTGAATGTGCCGATAATCCGCCGCCGTGCAACTGAATCACCTCATTGATCGGCTGCGAGCCAACGCAGCAGCGCACATTACCCGTGCGGCAAGTTGCGTATTTATTTTCATAGCATCGTTCAGGAATTTGAAGAGCGTCGAGGAATCGGCGCTCTTTTTTTGCCTATGGCGATCATAAAACTCCCCGGCCTCATTGACCCGCACGTGCATGTGCGCGACCTAAGCCAGAGCCACAAAGAAGATTGGGCCAGTTGCACAGCGGCAGCGCTGGCGGGGGGCATCACCACCATCTTGGCTATGCCCAACACCCAGCCGCCAGTGGTGGATGCAACCTCGCTATCCCTTTACAAAAACGCAGCGCAGGCCCGCGCTCGTTGCGACTATGGGATGTATCTGGGATCTAGCGCCAACAACGTTGCCAGCGCGCACTTGCTGGCCCCGCAAGTGGCTGGCCTAAAAATGTATTTGGATGCGACCTTTGGCATGCTCAAGATGGACGGCCTAGACTTATTGGTGGAGCACGCCGCCAACTGGCCTGCCCACAAACCGCTGCTGGCCCATGCCGAAGAACATCAGTGCGCCTCGGCCATTTTGGCGGCCCACTTGGCTGGGCGCAGCATTCACATCTGCCACGTGGCGCGCAAAAGCGAGATCGAGTTAATCGCCAAAGCCAAAGACAAGGGCTTTGATGTGACGTGCGAAGTATGTCCGCATCACATGCTGCTTTCTCTTGAGACGATGAACGAACGTGGCCTGACTGGTGGGTTTACTGAAGTACGTCCGCGCTTACAAACCGAGCTTGATGCACACGCGTTGTGGCAACACCTTGAAGTCATCGATTGCTTCGCCACCGACCACGCCTCGCACACCGTCACTGAGAAACAAGGTGAGAACCCCCCACCTGGCTTCCCCAGCATCGAACAAGCGTTGGGCTTGTGGTTGAGCTGTGTGCATGAGGACATGCTGGCGCTGGACGACATCGTGCTGCGCATGCACACCAACCCTACGCGCATCTTTAATCTACCAGTGGATGAGGCAACTTATGTTGAAGTGGACACCGATCTGGAATGGCAAGTGCGCGCCAGCCGCCAACACACCAAAGCAGGTTGGACGCCTTATGAGGGCTGGGAACTACGCGGCAAAGCCATCAAAACTGTGCTGCATGGCCGGGTGGCCTATGATGGCGAGAGCGTGCTGGCGCAGATGGGAACGGGGAAAGAAGTGAATAGGGATTGGTGAATAGTGATTAGGCAGTCAATCACTATTCACTAATTCCTATTCACCAATCACTAAACGATGACAAACCAAAACTTACACCTACCGCTAGGCGACCAACGCACCGGGCGATTTTATGGACACGATATTTTGTCTGTGTCT
>JAYTNY010000535.1:0-2210 GCA_043748055.1 Roseobacter sp. | reverse complement strand
CGGCGGTTTGGTGTTTGGTCAAGAACATGTGGGTAAGGTTACTAAAGTTTGAAGGTTAGTAAAGTTGGCTTAGCGCCTAGTCTGGCTGGTTGTTCATCACGGCAAATTTACTCTTGGCACAGGTTGTCCACGCCGGGCGGCTTCGCTTTTGAGGCGCGGGGCCAGCACGCGCTGCTTGCCCATAAACGCCAGCATCTGCTTCAGACCAGTGCCCGTCAAACTCCAATCCCCCAACTGCCGCTCTACTTTGAAATGCGCCGTGTCGCCCGATGAACTGACGTTGCCGACGAAAGCCAAATTCTCTTGGCCAGTGAATATTTCAGGATGCGCATGAAAGGTGAGGCAGGCCGCGCCTTGCGGTTGCAGCGGCGTGCCTGCGTGCAGGTTTAGCCAAAGCTCATCCTTCTCCAGCCGCACATCGGCCACGCGGATGGGCACGGGGTAGCCATCGGCATTCACCACCGTCAGCACGGGCTTGCCCAGCTTGAGCGCACGTTTTAGCCCAGCCAGCCAAGTGACCGGCGGCTCTTTCCATGCAGGTGGTTGCTGGCCTTGTGGCTCTGGGTCGGATTTAGGCAGGGTTACGTTTTGGGGCGCTTCCCAGGTTTGGGGCTGCGCGTTCAAGTTGCCTGCGGGCCACCACAAAATTTGCAACGGCGTCACCTCAATCCAGATGCGCGCGAAGTACCACGTCAGCCTACGCAACAAAAAATTGGGTTGGCCTTTGTAGGTGTCGGGGCTTTTGTTGAGGGTGGCACGCACATATCGGTCTGTGTTCGCCTGCAAGTTTGCATCGCGCACAGCGGCGTGGCCCAACACCAACACTGTCGGCGGCTGGGTCAATCCCGACCCACGCGCATACGAAAACGACAGCGCCACTTTGGGGTTGCGCCACGCCCGCTCGGCCTTGGCGGGGTAGGTGAGGCCGGTGGACACATCGAGTGTGCCATCTCCTACATATGGCGTGCAGGGGTAGGTGATGGGCGTGCCTTGCTTGTTTAGCGAGGCGTATTCGCAGGTGACAAACTTCTCGAAGACCAGCGTGAGTTCAGAGGGCCAATTGAGCATGCCCTCATTGTGCGGCCAGTTCGTTAAAGACGGATGTGAACTGGCGAATCATTGCTTGCTTCTCGTTGGCTGGCAACAGTGCAACATGCACAGCATTCATCACCAACTGTTGAATAGTCTCGGCGCTCCAGCCATACGCTTCGGCGCAGGCCAGGTATTCGTTCGTCAGCGTGGTGTTAAACATGGGCGGGTCGTCGGAGTTGATCGTGACAAACAACCCGGCCTCCATCAATTTGGGCAAGCTGTGCTGCGCCAGCGAGGGATATATGCCGAGGCACACGTTGCTGGTGGGGCACACCTCCAGCGGCGTTTGTGTCGCTTTTAAGTACGCCATCAGGGTGGGGTCTTCGATGGCCCTCACGCCGTGCCCAATGCGCACGCTGCCCGCTGTGCGCAGCGCGCTCCAGATGCTTGCTGGCCCCGCCGTCTCGCCTGCGTGCAGAATGCAGGGGATACCTTTGGCGCGCACGCGGTCGAACGCGGACTTGTAGCGTTCGGGTGGGTTGTTCACCTCTGGCCCGCCCAGGCCCAGCGCAATCACGCCATCGCCATAACCCTCAATCACCCAATCCGCCACCCACAAGCCTTCTTCTTCCCGAACCACGCGCGGAATATCCACGATGAGGCCCATGTGGATACCGAACTCGGCCTCGGCCCAGGTTCGTGCGCGGTTGATGGCGGCCAGTTGCTCGGCCCAGGGCATGGGGTAATGCAGCAGTGCGGTGTAGGTCACTTCGCTCCACACAATATTTTGCTCGGCTTGCCCGCGCAAAAATTCACGGGTCATGAATTCCACATCGTCAGGCGTCTTCACGCACTCGGCAGCTTCCATATAAATTTCGATGAAGTGATCGAAGTTCTTGAACTGATACCACTGGCGCAACCCCTCCACCGTGTCATACGGCAACTTGATGTGGTTGCGTCGCGCAATCTCCAACAGCGTTTCGGGCCGCGTGCCGCCCTGCATGTGGACGTGTAGCTCCACTTTGGGCATTTGTTGGATGAAGGTGGCGAGGTTCATCAGCTACCGGCTCTTATACGCTTGCGCCAACTCGCACGTCAGCTTCATATACAAATCGCCATACTTGCTGCCGGGTTCGATGGCTGTGCCCTCCACCCACTCGTTAAACGACTTCACGATC
>JAYTNY010000534.1:0-9532 GCA_043748055.1 Roseobacter sp. | reverse complement strand
AACACCGCACATGTTTCCGAGGCTGCGGATGCTTTGCACGCACTGCTCAACCGCCATTCTGTCTCCAGCCAATTGCCAATCGTCAGTTGTGGCAACTCTTTACCCAGGCCCAGCGACAGACCCAGCGGGTAATACAAGGTCTCTACCTTGAGGTAGTCATCCATCTGCGTCATCGCCGCCTGGGCAAAGGCAAGGTCGTGTTTGATGTCCATGCGCTGAAGTGTATCTACAAAAACGAGGGCAGATGGCAGACAATCGACGACATCATCGTCTCATCGTCACAATCACAACGACTCAATAAACTCACCGACCGCATCCACTACCCGCTTCAGCACAGGCTTCTCGCTGAACTTTTCGGTGTAATCGGTCACAGCTTCTTCGGCATCCACACCGCAGTCGTCGCATTGCTCGCGCAAGTAATGCTGGTGGTCAATCATCCACAAATACAAATCGCTCTCAGTGCGGCCCGGGAAATCATCCAGAATCTTGTCCTCGCGCACGGCTTTAACGATGGGCAAATACACCTTGTCATACCAATCCTTCACGGCCTCGTCTTCGCCAATGTCGCGCTTCTGCTCCAACCCCATGTAATAACGATGCACTGCAATATGCTCCAGCACCCGCACATACGCACCACCTATCGAGAAGCGCAAGTTCTGCTCAGGTCGCAGCTTGTCCAACTTCGTGCGCTGCAAAAAATCATCGTACTCGCCCAGCATCTCCAAATTATTCGCGTCAATGTCCTGCTCGGTCACGTTCACACGCGTCACGGCTTCTTGCACCTCGGCATCAATATAGGTCGCGCCGTGTTCGCGGGCCACGCTCACTCTGTGATTTCCGTCCAGCACAAAATACACCTCGCCCACTTTGTAAAGCTGCACCGGCGGCAAACTGATGTCCTCATAAAACGCTCGGTTCACCTTGCGCCAGCGGTCGGCGCTCTGGTTCTGCGTCGGCATAAACTCATTATCAAAATCGCGGTAACGCCCCACGCTGCCCACTATTTTGTCCAGAGGCACCGTTTGCACGCCTCTATAAATTAGCCCGCGCAGCTTCAGCTTGTCGCGCACCTCGTCCCACGCCATCAGCGCTGTGTCGCGGCCCGACATCAACGCCCAAATCGAGCGCATCAAGCTGCGCGCCCGCGCGTTTCTAAAATCCAGTTGGTCTTGCCCAGTCGGTTCTGCCATAGTCTTGTTGTATCACCTGTTCGCTCACACCCGCTCCATCTTTCGTGCCAATTTTCTGCTTGGTGTGAGTTCGACACGATGCTACCGCACAAAGTTTATAGCTTTGTGAAAGCCACAGGAAATTTCGCTCCAGCATTCTCGCAAGCGACAAACCAGGTTTGTACAAAAAACCTGGTTTGTCGCTTGCGGGCTACCGATTAATCAACTCGCGGAAGAACGGCACCAAGTTCACATCCTCCGCGTCCTCAAACGTTGTTACCCCCTGCCACGCCCGCGCCAACGTTGCGGCCACGTCCTCGCGCGTCAGCCCTGGTTTGTTGGCAATCATCGGCTTCAGCGTGCCCCATTGCGGCAACTTGTTTAGCTGATGGGCGAACTCGTCCGCCAACACTTGCGCCGCTCGCGCTGGGTCTAGCTCGTCTACACGCGCACCACCAATCAACAAGTCTTGGTAGCGCAACACCCGCCCGGCCACCACCCGCTTATTCAGCCGGTCATATACATATTCCACTTGCTCGCTTAATCCCGGCGGGTTCAACTCGCGCACCCAGTCCGCCTTCACCGCGCTGCCAAAGCCCAGCAGCGTCAGCTTCTCGCCATCGCGTCCGTCGCGCCGGGTTGTTATCTCGCGCATCTCCGAGACCACAATCAACATATTGCGCCCCACAATGCTCTCGTCCATCAGCGTGCAACGCTTGCCACCAATCAAGTCAAACTCCTCGCTGCCCGTACTCGTCCGCACCGCCAAGTGGTCTACAAACCCAACCAAATGGCAGCGCGCAATGGCCTCGGCGGAGGCAAGGAGATGAGGAGATGATGGGATGATGGGATGAGGTGACTCCTCATCTCCCTCTCTCCTCATCTCCTCATCATTTGGCCTCAGCAACCCCGCTTCCTCACAAATCCCAATGAGCTGCGCAAACGCCTGCGCCACCTCGCGCGCCACATGCGCGTTAATGCCAAACGAAAAACAGGCCTTGCCCTCAAAATTATTCTTGGCCGCGTGCTCAAACGCATTCGCTAGCAAAAAGAAATCCGAGGCGTTGTCGCCTTTTTTGATGAGGCTCTCGCGGTTTCGGCGCGTGATCTTGTCATCACGGGTCAGGCGCACCAACAAATCACGCCCACTCACCAGCGCTGCCATCAATGCAATCTCGCGCACACAGTTATATTTTTGCGCCTCCAACAACATGCGCGCATAACGCGGGTGTGCAGGAATCTGCAACATCTGCTGGCCCATCTCGGTGATGCAATACTCTGACCTCACCCCCAGCCCCTCTCCTCGGAGGAGAGGGGAGACAGCCCCCAAGCTCAGCAACAACGCCTCCGCCGCCCGAATGCGCGTTGCGCTTGGCTTATCCAGAAAATCAAATGTCTCAACGTCACTCACCCCAAACGCGTGCAACTGCAACACAACCGACGAAAGCTCGGTGCGTTGCACCTCTGGCGTGTTTTTGATGGGGCGAGCAGCGTGATTTTTTTGCGACCACAGGCGATACGCCACACCCGGCGCCACCCGCCCCGCCCGCCCCGCCCGCTGGTCTGCCGAGGCCTGCGAGATAGCCTCGATGTGCAGCGTGTTCACCCCGCGCCCCGGCTCATAGCGCGCCACCCGCGCCTGCCCCGAATCTACGACATACCGAATGCCCGGAATCGTGATCGATGTCTCGGCCACATTCGTCGCTACAATCACCCGTCGGTAATCCGTCGTGGCAAATACGCGGTCTTGCTCGCGCGGCGACATTTCGCCGTGCAGCATCAGCACGGCAGGCGTTTGGCCCGCTGCATCGCTGATCTGACTGCGACGAACTTCCTCAATCGTGCGTTGAATCTCGAACATCCCCGGCATAAACACCAGCACATCACCCTCGCTGGTGGTGCGCATAATCTCGCTCACCTTCGCCGCCGCCCGCTCCCACACCGGCCCATCGTCATCCCAATCTTGGTACTGAATATCAACCGGGTAGCTGCGGCCCTGCGATTCGAGGATGGGCGTGCGACTCCCCTCTCCTGCGAATTCTGATTCGCGGGAGAGGGGCCGGGGATGAGGGCCGAGATACGCCGCCACCGGCCCTGCCTCCAATGTCGCCGACATGACGATGAGCAACAAATCGGGCCGAGCCGTCTGCTGCAATTGCTTGCACAAGGCCAGCGCAATATCGCTCAACAAATTCCGCTCGTGAAATTCATCAAACAAAACAGCGCCAATATTTGAAAGCTCAGGGTCGCTCTGCAACCAGCGCAACAAAATGCCTTCGGTCACAAACGCAATCTCGGTGGCCGCTGTCAACCGCTCGTCAAACCGAACTTGGTAGCCAACGAGGCCGCTGAGGTCTACATTCATCTCCTCGGCCACGCGCTTGGCCACGCTGCGCGCAGCCACCCGGCGCGGCTGCAAAATCACGATGCGCTTCCGAGCGCCTTTGCCATTCAGTACGCCATCCGCATGCAACAACTGGCACACCTGCGTGGTTTTGCCGCTGCCCGTTGGGGCCACTAAAACCAAATTGCTGTGGGTGCGCCACGCGCGCCGAAGTTGGTCGCCAAGTTCGTGAATGGGCAGTTCAAGTTGCATATCGGCCTAACGTTATCAGAACTCACCTCAAAATTAAAACTGCCAGCGCCCCTGCGCCTTAAGCAGTTTTTCGTAGCCTGCATCACGCAGCGCCGTTTGTACCTCGGTTTTGGTGGCATGGCGCGTGGGCAAAATGGATGGATTGTGCGCCAGATGCAGCGCGGCGCGGGCCACAAAGGCCGCGCTGTTGCGCAGCGCTGGCACATCCACTTTGTCTAATGTGTCGGCAGGCGTGTGCGGGCCGAGGTGCGGTTTTAACGCGTGTGGCGTCGCCGCCATCAGCGCAGGCACGCCCTTCAAATAGAACGAGAAGTGATCGGAGTAAGGCACGATGACCTCGTTGCCGGTGATCTCCAGCGCATGCACCTGCTCGCTCGCCAATTGGCGAAAGTGCGCGGTCAGTCGCTCGGTGTCCACGCCGTTCACGCCCAGCCAAAGAGAACCCGGGTTGCTCACAATGTCGCAGTTCAACACAAACTTCACGCGTTTTAACTCGGCTTTGTGCTGATCCGCATACGCGTTGGAGCCAAGCATGCCCATCTCCTCGCCGCTCCACAACGCCACCCGCACCCCAATGTTGAGTTGGTCGCGCACCTGCATCAACGCCCGCGCTGCTTCAATCACAGCTACCGTGCCGCTGGCGTTGTCTACCGCGCCCTGCGCAATGTCGTGGCCGTCGTAATGCGCACACAGGGTCAGATGCGACGCACTTTGAAAGTGCGTCGCATCTGACCCTGGGATGTCGCCAATCACGTTCAACCCCTGCGCCGGAGAGAGTTTGGCCTGCACATGCAGCCGCGCGCGCACCTCGCCCCGCGCCGCCAAGCGCTCCAGTTGCGCACCGGCCTCATACGCAATGCCCACACCCGGAATGGGCGCAGGCTTTCCGCCAAACTCGATGCTGCCGGTGATCGGCAAGCAGCCTGCATCGGTGCCCGCAAAAATAAAACCCACGCAGCCCGCTTGCACCGCCCGAAAATATTTTTCGAGGCGATGCGACCCGACATTGCGCACCAGCGCCAGCTTGCCTTTGGCCCGTTCGCCCACCCGCGCAAAATCGTCCGGCTCGCCTGCGCCCAGGTTCATCACCAGCGCAGTCAGTTCGCATGGCGGCGTGCCGGGCAAACCGATGCAGCCCAAGTCGTGTTCGTTCACGATCAACTGGGCTGGGCCGCGCTGCCAGCCGTGAATCTCAAACGCCTCGGTATGCACATCGCTCAGGCCAACCTCGCGCAAGGTGTTAGCGATGAACGCTGCGGCGTTGCGTTCGTTGTCGCTGCCCACAAAGCGGCCCCCAAAGTCATCGCACAGTGTTCGCAGGGTTGGCCACAACGTCTTGGAGGTGTAGAGGCCGCTGATGACGGCAGCCTCGGCGAAATCAAATGCGTTAGACATGCTGCGCATTCAATCAGCAAAGGCCCAAACCGCCAACTAACCCGCACGCGCCCGATACACGTTGCGAACAAAAGAGCTAAAATTTTTGCGTGTGCAGAACCCAGCTTTATGCCCAAGGAGCAAACTCATGCGTAAACTCATTGTTAGCAACTTTGTCACCGTAGATGGTTTTTACGAAAGCAAGGACAAAACCATCAACCGTCTTTTTGATTACTATCACGAAGACTACTCGGGTGACGACCACTTCGATTATTACAACGCTGAGCTCTTGCGCGCAGCCGATACCTTGTTGCTCAGCGGGCAGACATCTTTTTTGGGCAACCAGGACTACTGGGCGAGTGTGCCAAATGACCCCAAGGCCACCCCGATCCGGCGTGAGTTGGCAACGCTTTTCAAACGCATCGAAAAAGTCGTTGTCTCAGACAAGATCACCCCAGAGGAGTTAACGACTTGGGAAAACACGCGCATCGTCAAACTGGCAGATACGCACGAGGAAATTGCCGCCCTCAAACAGCAACCCGGTAGAGACATCGTGGTGTTTTTGAGTCGCCTGCTCTGGAACGATCTGCTGGTACATGATCTGGTGGACGAGCTGCACCTTACGACTTTCCCGATCATCGCAGGCGAGGGTAATCCGATATTCGTGGGTCGCCCGCCGGTGTCACTCAAGCTGATTCATACCCGCACATGGCAAGGCTCAGGCAACATGCTCGCCTGCTATCAAGTGAGTCGTAAGAAGTCGTAGCCGAGGGCAAGAAGAAAAAAGTCTGAACTCAATCAACCCACAAACGCGTCCGCGCGCACCGTCACCACTTGGCCGGTCATGCCACTGGCATCATCACAGGCGAGGAACGCTGCTATAACCGCCGTCTCGGCTACGGTGATGGGGCAGCCCAAACGCACCCCATTTGAATTTCTCGCTCCTGCTATTTTGGAAACGAAGCGCTGTCAAAGTAGATGTCGAGCGACTTGATCTTGCCATCTCGCACTTCGAACATTTCGGCGACATGACTCTCGAAGACGGGACCACCAGGTGCCTGAAGTTCGTATCGGGTTAAGGCACAAGCCCTCTCCCCATCCACCAAGATACCTTTGATCTCAAGTGCCTTGATCATGGAGAAGAAGCGCTTTGTTGCCTCAAGATAAGTACTTCTACCTGTGATGTGCTTGATTGGGTTGGTGAGATTGGTGAACACAATCTCATCAGACAGGAAAGTCTCCCAGCCGCTGTGGCCTCTTAGACTGTCGAAGTAGCTTTGAATCGTATCTCTGGTTGTCATGTCTTTGCTCCTATTTACAATTTCATATTGCCGATTTTCGATTGAGTAGTGGCAATCGAAAATCGCTACGCCGTCATCATCGGCTCGCCGGTCTCCAACAAAGTCTTGAGGCCAGACAGAATCTGCGCCCAACCACTGACCATGCCTTTAGTAAGCGGGCTGTCAGCCTCCAGGTCTTCGTGGGTGAGGCTGAGCTTGCACACATCGCCTTGCGGTTCAATCTCAAACGTAACAGTGGAGAGCGGGGCGTTGCCATCCGGGTAGGCCCACAGCGGGCGGAAGGTGGTGACGAGTTTTTTGGGTGGGTCGGATACCAATACTTTGCCGTCAATCATGGCCGCGCCAGTGCTGCCCAACACATTGCCGTTCATCATCATGCCGCCATCCGGGTATTGGTAGGTGTAGGGCGCGCCAACCTTAAATGTAGATTGAATGCGCGTGCCAAAGTAATACTGCTGTGACATCCCGCCATCGGTCAGGGCTTGCCACAATTTCTGCGGCGTGGTGCGAATCACAATCTCGTAAACATGCGTATATTTTTTTCTCTCGCTCATTGCTCCAAAATTGATTTAAGGTCGGTTAAACGCCGGGTAAATGGCTGGGCATATTTGCTCACCCAGCGGTCGTACACCAGTTGAATAGGCACCGGGTTGAGATAGTGAAATTTCTCCCGCCCGATCTTGCGTGTTGTCAGTAACCCAGCCAGTTCCAAGACCTCCAAATGCTTCATGCAGCCAAAGCGCGTCATGGTTAAGTGCGCTTGCAACTGCGAGAGGGTTTGCCCGTCTTGTTTGAACAACTCATCCAGCAACTTGCGGCGGCTGGGGTCAGACAAGGCCTTAAAAATGTCGTCCTGGTTCATGAGGATTACTAACAGGTGACTATTTGCTCACCTGTTTAGGGTATATGTGACTAATTAGTCACTTGTCAAGAGCCTATTTTGTATTGCCGCAATCATTGTCGTAGGGGCGAAGCATTCGGCGAACACCGCATACCTAACCCCGTCGGACACCCGAATGCTTCACCCAGAGCTTGCGTGTATCTATGCTGTAGAGGGCGTTTGTATGCCGTGACCTTGGCTTTCAGCTAGGGCGAAGCATTCGAGAACCCAGCTTGGGTCTGTTGACTTGCGTTCCCGAATACTTCGCCCCACAGGTCGCTTCTCTGACCAAGAAATTTCCGAATGTACCCAATCAAACTTTGCGCGTTTGAACGCCGCGAGTATGATGTGTGAAGCCCCCACGTTTGGGACATTTGGAAACATTTCCTATAGTTACTCAGGAGGAGTACATGACCAGTCAGAAGTTATTTAACACCCTCACTACCGCTGTTGTGGCCTCGCTGTTATTAGCAGCCTGCGCCGCACCGGCAGCGCCTGCGGCCCCAGCCGCCGCCCCCACCGAAGCGCCCAAGCCGACCGAAGCCCCTGCCGCTGCCACAGAGGCACCCAAACCCACCGAGGCTCCCGCCGCAGCCCCGGCTGCTGCTGGCGCGATGAAGCTCGAAGCCCCCGATTGCAAATACGGTGGCAGCTTCAAGTCCATCGAAGCCACCGACGACATGACCGTGAAGATTACGCTGTGCGGCCCCGACCCAGCCTTCCCATCCAAGATCGCGTTCAACTCGTTTGCTGTTTTGGACAAAGATTATTTGGACAAGATGGGCGGCGACACCGCCAAGATGAACGAAGGCCCCGTGGGCACCGGCCCCTACAAAGTGACCGAGTGGAAGCGCGGTGAGTCCATTACGTTCGCGGCCAACGACAGCTACTTTGCCGAGAAGCCGGGTGCCAAGACCTTGATCTTCCGCTGGCAGAAAGAGGCGGCGCAACGTTTGGTTGAGCTGCAATCTGGCACGGTAGACGGCATCGCCTCGGTTGCGCCGGAGGACTTTGAGACGGTTGAGAAGGACACCAATCTCAAGTTGTATCCGGGCGTGGCGCTCAACGTGTTTTACATCGGCCTGAACAACACCAAGCCGCCGCTGGACAACGAGAAAGTGCGCCAAGCTATTGCCATGGGCATTGACAAGAAGCGCTTGATTGACACGTTCTACCCGGCAGGCTCCTCGGTGGCCGAGCAGTTTGCGCCACCCGCGCTGTTGCCCGGTTTCAGCGAGGCTGGTGAGGGTGCAAAGTGGTATGGCTACGATCCGGTCAAGGCCAAAGAGCTGTTGAAAGAAGCCGGTTTTGCCGATGGCTTCGAGATCACCCTCAGCTTCCGCGATGTGGTGCGCGGCTACTTGCCGCAACCCGCCAAAGTGGCCCAAGACATTCAGGCGCAGTTGGCCGATATCGGCGTGAAGGTGAAGATTGATGTGAAGGAGTCCGGCGCGTTTCTGCAAGCCGTCGCGGCGGGCAGCGAGTCCATCTTCTTGCTGGGCTGGGGTGCAGATTACCCCGATGCCACCAACTTCTACGACTTCCACTTCGCCGCCGATTCCAAGCGATTCGGTGCCGAGTATCCCGACCTCGTTAAGACCATCAAAGAAGCCGCCGCGCTGGCCGACCCCGCCGAGCGCCAGAAGGTGTATGACAAAGTGAACGAGTTGGTGAAGCAGCATGTGCCTATGGTTCCGGTGGCGCATGGCGGCAACGCCAACGCCTTCAAGGCCACCGTGAAGGATGTCAAGCTCGGCCCCATCGGCCAGAACTTGTTCCAAATGAGCAACGGCACCGACCAACTGGTGTGGATGCAAAACGCCGAGCCGATCAGCCTGTGGGCGGGCGATGAGACCGACGGCGAAACGCTCTCGGCTACCTCGCTGATCTACGACGGCCTGTTGCGCTTCGAGCCGGGTGGCGTGGCCGTGCAGCCCGCGCTGGCCGAGAAGTGGGAAGTGAACAAAGAGCTGACCGAGTGGACGTTCCACCTGCGCAAAGGTGTGAAGTTTCACAACGGTGCCGACTTCGCCGCCGATGATGTCATCGCCACACTCTCCGCCATTTGGGATGCCAAAAACCCGAACCACAAAGGCAACACCGGCGTGTTCGAGTACTGGTCTGGCTTCTTTGGTGCGTTCTTGAATGCGCCACCGAAGTAGTAACAGTTTGAGTTTGAGTTGGGAGTTTGAGTTTGTTCACAAACTCAAAC